>NZ_WQQB01000059.1:0-344 GCF_018785565.1 Blautia sp. MCC283
CCCCGTTGGGCACGGAAAGAATTCTTCGTTGTTGTATGTGGTGCGGTATTGACTTTTGTCTGTATGCTGCGGTATTCAGAGTGGAACGCTGTGCCGATCTGGTTCCTGGATTCTTCTGTATTTATAGTGAGACGCTGTGTCGATCTGATCCCTAGATTCTTCTGTATTTATAGTGGAACGCTGTACTGATACAGCTACACTTCGACAATTCCAGGACAGGACGCCCCGCGTCCGCTTCCGTCCCCTTTCGGGTTTTATCTTTTTTCCTGCCGGCTGGAAGTGTCAGCCAGAGGGAGAGGATATCGGTTCGGGCTGTTGCGGAGGAGGGGTGATACAACTTAGGT
>NZ_WQQB01000060.1:0-447 GCF_018785565.1 Blautia sp. MCC283
AGCATTTGAGCGTGGTTCCGGTTCAAAATCAACATTTAAAACCGCAAAATATTTTCCAGCCGGTGTGTGCTCAATGATCACGTGATTAATCTTTTCCACTTCCATCGACTGCCGTATTTTAACAAATCCAAGTTTCGGAAGTTTGATATATCTTCCCACAATACGAATATTATCTTTTTGATTTACCGTTCTGTATGACTGGAACCGGTTATGTTTACTTTTGAAGGTTGGATAGGAAGCCCGTTTCTCAAAGAAATTCACAAATCCCCGGTCGAGATCCCGCAAAGACTGCTGTAATGCAATGGAATCTGCTGCTTTCAGAAAGGCAAACTCCTCTTGCTTTTTCAGTTCAGTCAGCATGGCGGAAGTCTGGGAATAGCCGATCTTTTCCCCATTTTCATAGCCTTCCTTACGCATGGCAAGTCCCCGGTTGTAGATGAACCGGCA
>NZ_WQQB01000061.1:0-212 GCF_018785565.1 Blautia sp. MCC283
AAAACAGTATATTGAAAACCAGAAAACATCGCAGAGACAAAAGGATAAGATGGGATAATGCAAAAAGGAATTAAATTTAGGATCTACCCGAACAGAGAACAGAAAAACTTCATCCATCAGACCCTGGGATGTTGCCGGTTCATCTACAACCGGGGACTTGCCATGCGTAAGGAAGGCTATGAAAATGGGGAAAAGATCGGCTATTCCCAGAC
>NZ_WQQB01000062.1:0-287 GCF_018785565.1 Blautia sp. MCC283
AGCATGTGGTTTAATTCGAAGCAACGCGAAGAACCTTACCAAGTCTTGACATCCCTCTGACCGGAACTTAACCGTTCCTTTCCTTCGGGACAGAGGAGACAGGTGGTGCATGGTTGTCGTCAGCTCGTGTCGTGAGATGTTGGGTTAAGTCCCGCAACGAGCGCAACCCCTATCCTCAGTAGCCAGCATTTAAGATGGGCACTCTGGGGAGACTGCCAGGGATAACCTGGAGGAAGGCGGGGATGACGTCAAATCATCATGCCCCTTATGATTTGGGCTACACACGT
>NZ_WQQB01000063.1:0-204 GCF_018785565.1 Blautia sp. MCC283
AAACGACAACAAAATCTTAACTCAAAAATGTTTGAAAAAACTTGAAAAAAGTACTTGACAAACAAAAAGAGATGAGATAAAATAAACGAGCTGTCTGAGAGACAGAACGAAAAAACCTTGATAACTAAACAGTGAAACACATACGATTCTCGAAAATTTCTTTACATTTAAAGAACGGTTTAAACAAACCAAAAGCAGTAAAAA
>NZ_WQQB01000009.1:0-202 GCF_018785565.1 Blautia sp. MCC283
ATTCATAAACAAGAAACTCTTGAAGAAGGAGAAATCGGTGTCTTCTTCCTTGATGGTGATGCTTATGTAAAGAAATATCATCAATCCGATTCCGGTATTCAGCTTATTTCTCTAAATAAAAAATATGCCCCTATCCAAGTCACTTCCGGATCCACCTTAAAAACTTTTGGAAAAGTAGTTGGCTAATTTTAAAAGGCTGATG
>NZ_WQQB01000064.1:0-268 GCF_018785565.1 Blautia sp. MCC283
CCCGTTCGACTTGCATGTGTTAAGCACGCCGCCAGCGTTCATCCTGAGCCAGGATCAAACTCTCTGATAAAATGTGTCAGCAATCCAGTGATGCTCGCATCAACTTGATTGCGGTTCACACTGATTAAGCCAGAGGCTTAAGAAGTGTTTGATTCGATCACTCAAGACAACCGTTTGGCTATCTCTCGTTTTTACTGCTTTTGGTTTGTTTAAACCGTTCTTTAAATGTAAAGAAATTTTCGAGAATCGTATGTGTTTCACTGTTTAG
>NZ_WQQB01000065.1:0-272 GCF_018785565.1 Blautia sp. MCC283
GTTTCCCGTTCGACTTGCATGTGTTAAGCACGCCGCCAGCGTTCATCCTGAGCCAGGATCAAACTCTCTGATAAAATGTGCCAGCAATCCAGTGATGCTCGCATCAACTTGATTGCAGTTCACACTGATTAAGCCAGAGGCTTAAGAAGTGTTTGATTCGATCACTCAAGACAACCGTTTGGCTATCTCTCATTTTTACTGCTTTTGGTTTGTTTAAACCGTTCTTTAAATGTAAAGAAATTTTCGAGAATCGTATGTGTTTCACTGTTTAG
>NZ_WQQB01000066.1:0-160430 GCF_018785565.1 Blautia sp. MCC283
AGAATACAGGAACGATTTAACTTATTTCACAAATGGGCAGGGAGTCTGCTTGACAGAGTTAAAAGGATACCAGCCAGCTATTGGTAAATTTATTTGCCAACCCCGCCGCCCGAATAGCCGTATAGATAAGGTTCGGCATATGTTCCACAAGTTAGCTTAACAGCTTGCAAAAGTCATATAAAATGAGATTTGAAAGGATTAGAGACTAATTATGATGAAATGCGAATGGATATTGTGTCCTGTTTGTGGGAGCAAAACCCGTAATAAAATTAGGAAGGACACTGTTTTGGAGAATTATCCCCTTTATTGTCCAAAATGCAGACAAGAAAGATTGATTAAAGTTGACAACTTGAAGATAACTGTCATCAAAGAGCCAGACGCTTAAGACGCAGAGCCGATGAAATTGTGGAACAATTCACGAATCATCGGCTCTTTTTGTTTCGTATTTGAAAGAACAAACTCACCAAATAAAAAAAACGATATTCGGGTGGGTTATTTTGTTATACCCTAAATTACCCTCTGAATTTGTTTTTAAATTTGGAGGGATTTTTTTATGTCCTTTTTTCGGGCAGTTATCTATCTGCTCATACGAAGCAAAATTTATCAATACATAGCATATCAGAGAACGGCAGGAAACCAGTTAAAAAAATTTCTGCCAGTGCAACGGTACTTCTCACCTTGAAAGTAGAAGTACAATCTCCATACAATAGAATTACTATTTCCTATAACCGTAAAGGTCACAGAGCCTTTGCGGTTTTTCTTTTGTCGATTTTTGTTGGAAAGTGCCGTAGGGCTGTTTCTGATATGCGGTGTCGTTCTCCGCCTCTCCATCTGGATTTTTTACATTTCAAAAATTCAGATGGGAGGTATTTATGGTGAAATATGCACCAAGAAAGGTATATATCAGAGAAAGTGGCGGCTATGTGGAATTATCCTACACGGAGTTCTGCCGTTGCAGGGAATCCGACCAGACCTATATGGACAAGCTGTTTATCCCCATTCAAGGCTGTCTGCTTGAAGTCGTGAGGGAGCAATACACAGACTTCTACCGTGACAAGGAACGGTGGCGTTATCTGCAAAAATTAGATACAAAGAATAGACTGCTATCTCTCGACGGATTTACGGACAGCGAGGGGAATCCTCTGGACTTTATCACTGATGAAGCGGTGGACATTGCAGAAACCGTTGTCAATGCGGTCATGGTGGACAGGCTGAAAGCCGCCCTGCCTTTGCTGTCGGATAGTGAACAGGAGCTGATACAGGCAATCTTTTTTGACGGACTTTCCGAGCGTGAAGTCGGGGCGAGGTTGGGCATAACCCAGAGCGTTGTAAACAAACGCAAAGCCAGAATCCTAATAAAACTAAGAAAGATAATAGAAAATTAAAATTTAAGGCGTTCAGCCCCCTTGTTTTTTCCTTTGGGAAGATGAGGGGGCTTTTCTCTGCCCTCTCAATCAATTCTGATTGGAGGAAGTAAGAATGGCATACAACCACGGACGGGAGGACAGGAAATGGCGTATCTGGAAAGAAGCGGAGGAAAAGCTGCTGCGTGAGTGCGGCGTTGATGAAGCGACCATTGAGCAGATACGCATGGCGGACAGGGCAGACTTCAATTCCAACAGGCGGTTTTACCGATGGACGAATGACGTTGCGGAATATCTTGAGGACATGGCAGGCAGGGAGCGGCAGGCGGAAGTGGGTGCGGTTGCGGAGTTACTGGAAGAGATTGAGAGCGAAAATCTCTATCAAGTATTAGTCACGGTGGACGGGCGTACCTTGAAAATCGTCCTGCTGAAAATGCAGGGGTATTCCACAAAGGAGATTGCCCCGCTTGTGCATTTGACGACTGGTGCCATCTATGCGAGGTTAGACCATCTGCGGAAGAAGCTGCGGAAAATTTTATAGCTTCTAAAACAGCCTGCCATCCTGCGGGCTACTGGGTGAGGGATGGAAATCCCCTCACTCATTTTTTGCAGGAGGACAACAGGATGGCATACAGGGTTAAGGCATACACGCTTCGGGAGGAATCCACGGAAAGCGGCACAAGGTATTTTATCAGCTTTAAGGACGGGCAGGGCAAATCCCACGAGTTGGAAGTGTCGGAACAGTTCTTTATGGAGTTTCGGCAGATGGAGCGCAGGAACAGGAATCTTTTCTAATGGGACGAGCGGCACAGGGAGTTTAACGAGGTATGGGACGAAACCCTTTACAGACGGGCGTTGCGTGTGCCTAAGAGCCTTGATGAACGCATGGTTGAGGAAGAACGGAATGAAACGCTCTATAAGGCGGTTGGGAGCCTTCCAGAGATACAAAGGCGGCGTTTCCTGCTCTACTACGAGTATGAGTTCAATTTTTACCAAATCGCCGCTATGGAGCATTGCACCGCTTCGGCAATACAGAAATCTGTTGCGATTGCAAAGGAGAAAGTAAAGGCGGAAATTGAAGAAATATCTCCAACCGTGACCGACACCGCCCGAAAAAGAAATCTGTTTTTTATTTGTGTGGGATTGGCGGCATTACATACTCTCACTTTTTTCCGTGGGAGTAAATCTATTTTTAAGGAGGTCAACGCCTATGTGCAACGAAAACAAAGACACCGCCCGAAAGGAGGAAAGCCATGCAGAAGTTACAGACAGTCAACGCCGAAACGCTCCTTTATGAACCGCTTGAGAAACCATCCTTTGTGGTGGACAGCCTTATCCCGACAGGCTTATCGCTGTTCTGCGGCTCACAGAAGATAGGCAAAAGCTGGCTCATGCTGAAGCTATGCTTATGCGTGTCGCAGGGAATCCCTTTATGGGATATGCCGACAATGGAGGGCGATGTGCTTTACCTCTGCCTTGAGGACACGTTCTGCCGCATACAGGACAGGTTATTTCGTTTGACGGACGAAGCAAGCGGGCGGCTCCACTTTGCCGTGGCAAGCTGCAAGCTGTCAGACGGTCTTATCGTGCAGCTTGAAGATTACCCAGACAGCAGGCTCATTGTCATTGATACCTTGCAGAAAGTCCGTACAGCTTCAAAAGACAATGCCTATGCAAGCGACTATGGGGACATCTCCCTCATCAAAGACTTTGCCGACAGGCACTCTCTGGCGGTCATTGTCGTACACCACATCCGAAAGCAGAATGACAGCGACGTGTTCAACAAGGTGTCTGGGACGACAGGATTAACGGGGAGTGCGGACGCTACCTTTGTTCTGGAAAAGGAGAAACGTGCGTCTGACACCGCCAAGCTGTATGTGACGGGCAGGGACACGCCTTATCAGGAATACACGCTGCGTTTCCGTGATTGCCGTTGGGAGCTTGTGGAGCGGAAAACGCAGGAGCAGCTTGCGAAAGAAACGATACCAGATGTCCTTTTTCGGTTGGTGGATTTTATGAGGGATAAGGAAGAATGGATAGGCACGGCAACGGAACTGTTAGCCGCTATGGGGGAAACGGAAACCATACCCACGGTGATTACGAAATGGCTGAATGAATACCGCACCACATTTTTAAGCGAGAACCGTATCTGCTACCAGTACAGCCGCAGGAAAGACGGCAGGCGGATTGCCCTTGCAAGGAGGGCGGGTGACAGCGGTGATGGTGGTGACAGCGATATTAGGATACCCCCCTGTTACTGTCATTGACGCTTAAAGCCATGTAAAGCTGGCGGCTCTGCCCTGCGGGTGACAGCAGTGACGGTGGTGACAGTGATTTTAGGATACCCTGCCGCTGTCATCCCTACGGGAGAACACCCCGTAAACGCAAAATGCAGGCGTGAGATTTACTCGCCCTTTTCGGTCGTGTAAAACCACCCCTGCGGTCAGAAAAATCATTCCGATTTTTCCGACTGCGTTTACAGGGTGTAACACACTACACTTTGCCCTGCAAAGTCGTGTGCCAGACGTTCCCTCTGGACTCCCTTAAGGCAGGGCTGTGCCCTGCTATCCTACGCCTTACGGCTTCGGATAAAAGAATGGCGGCATGACGGTGACGGCTCTTGCGAGGGGGGTATCCCAAAAACACCGTCATCATCGACATGACCGTCATGCAGGGGGTGAGGGTGACAGTTGCGGCAGTCGGCAGGGGGTATCCCAAAACTGCTGTCACCACCGTCACCGCTGTCACCCCAAAGGACGGTCACCCGCCGAAAGAAAGGAGGAATCCGCCTATGCCTTATGCAATCCTGCGTTTCCAGAAACGAAAAGCGGGCGGCGTTGCGGCTTGTGAACGCCACAACGAGCGGAAGAAAGAAGCCTACAAAAGCAACCCAGATATAGATATGGAACGCTCTAAAAACAATTACCATCTCATAGCACCACCAAAGTACACCTACAAGAAAGAGATTAACCGCATGGTAGCCGAAGCGGGGTGCAGGACAAGGAAAGACAGCGTGATGATGGTGGAAACGCTCATCACAGCTTCACCAGAATTTATGAACCAGTTACCGCCCGAAGAACAAAAAGCGTATTTCCAGACGGCTCTTGACTTCATTTCGGAGCGTGTTGGAAAGCAGAATATCCTCTCCGCTGTCGTCCATATGGACGAGAGAACGCCCCATATGCACCTCTGCTTTGTGCCGATTACGCCAGACAATAAGCTGTCAGCGAAAGCTATCTTAGGCAACCAGAAATCATTATCCGAGTGGCAGACCGCCTACCATGAGCGGATGTCCTCACGGTGGAATCAGCTTGAACGGGGGCAGTCCTCAATGGAAACCAAGCGGAAACACGTCCCCACATGGCTCTATAAATTAGGCGGCAGGCTTGATAAACAGTATGAAGAAATCGTGTCTGCCCTATCCGACATCAACGCCTTTAACGCAGGGAAGAAAAGGGATAAAGCGTTAGATTTACTCTCTGCATGGCTGCCAGACGTGGAGAAATTCTCTAAGGAAATCGGGAAACAGCAGGCGTATATCGACAGTTTGAAAGAGAGAATTGGGCAGGAATCAGACTATGCGGGGCGTATGCGTGATGAAAAGTACGAGCAGGAACTAAAGGTGCAGAAAGCGAATCAGAAGATATTTGAATTGCAGAGAACCAACGAGCAGATGGGGCGGCTGCTGTCAAAAATACCGCCCGAAGTGTTGGAAGAATTGCAGAAAAATCATAGAAGCAGAGCGAAAGAAAGGTAGATATGTGAATGAAGAAACAGGATTTTAAGGTGTTAAAGACCAAAGACTTGTACCCGTTCCCCGACAATCCGTTTCATGTGGCAGAAGATGAAACACTGTCAGAGTTAGCGGAAAGCATCAAGGAATTTGGCATTGTCACGCCGATAATCACACGCCCGAAAGAGGACGGGGACGGTTATGAAGTGATTGCAGGACAGCGGCGTGTCCGTGCTTCTGAACTTGCAGGGATAAATACCGTGCCTGCGTTTGTCCTGCCCTTAGACCGTGACCGAGCCATCATCACCCTTGTAGACAGCAATTTGCAGCGTGAGAATATCCTGCCATCGGAGCGGGCGTTTGCTTACAAGATGAAATCCGAAGCCATGAAGCGGCAGGGTTTCCGCACAGACTTAACCTCGTCACAAGTTGTGACGAAGTTGCGGACGGACGACAAGGTGGCACAGGGCTTCGGCGTGGGCAGGATGACCGTGCAGCGTTTTATCCGCCTGACGGAACTGATACCGCCGATTTTGCAGATGGTGGACGAGGGGAAAATCGCCCTCACGCCTGCGGTGGAACTGTCCTTCTTGAAGAAAGACGAGCAGGAAAACCTCTTTGCCACGATGGAGAGCGAAGAAGCAACGCCCTCACTCTCACAGGCACAGCGGATGAAACAGTTAAGCCAGAGCGGGCGGCTTGACATGGATACGATATTTGCGATTATGACGGAGGAAAAGGGCAACCAGAAAGAAACCTTGAAAATCAACACAAGCAAGCTGAAAAAATACTTTCCGAAGAACACAACGCCGAAGCAGATGGAGGAAACCATCATCAAACTTTTGGAGCGTGAGTTGCAGAGGAAACGCAACCGTGACAGCCGCTAATCTTCTTTTTTCGGGAAGTAAATACAGAGAGTTGAGGTATGGAGAATGAGAGAAATCCAGTATGAAATCGTAAAGGAAATCGCAGTATTGTCTACGGGCGACAGTGGCTACACAAAGGAAATCAATCTCATTTCATGGAATGGGAAAGAGCCGAAGTATGACATCCGCAGCTTTTCCCCGAACCGTGAAAAGTGCGGCAAGGGAATCACGCTGAACGCTGATGAAGCGGCGGCACTCCTTAAAGCATTACAGAAAGAATTAAACAGCGAGGATTAATGGTATCTGATTGGCAGGGCGGGGACATTTCCAAACTCTTCCCTGCCCTGTCTGGAAAGGAAGATTTAAGTATGGGCGAGGATAAGAAAGCAGATAAAAAGAGAAAGCGTATCGTGCCAAAAGCACCAGTGCAGATGATAATCAGCCGTGAATATGTCGGCACACAGACCGTTACAGAAGCGTTTGTCCCGATTATCTCCGAGGATATTCGGAAGAAGATTGCCGAGGGCGACACCTTCGACAATGAGGGGCTGTCCGCTTAGAATGTACGCAATGGGACATGAAAACAGATAGGACAGATACGGAGGTTTTACAGTATGGCAGGAATCAAAGAAGAAAAGAAAATCTATTTAGTCGGCATTTATTGCCGCTTATCTAAAGACGATGGTACGGATAACGAGAGTGCGAGCATTGCGACACAGAAATCCATCCTCACGGATTATGTGAAAAAGCAGGGATGGCACATAGCAAAAACGTATGTGGACGATGGTTATTCTGGTACAAATTTCCAAAGACCAAGTTTCCAGAATATGATAAAAGACATTGAAAGCGGTCTGATAAACTGCGTGATTACGAAAGATTTATCCCGTCTGGGGAGAAACTATCTTGATTGTGGGTTATATCTGGAAGTTTTCTTCCCAGAGCATAACGTGAGGTATATAGCGGTCAATGACGGCGTAGATACCTTGAATAAATCTGCTATGGACATCACGCCTTTCCGCAACATTTTAAACGAAATGTATGCCGCTGACATATCTGTTAAGATAAAATCGGCATATCGGGCGAGGTTTCAACAGGGGAAATTCATGGGAACTACCGCCCCTTATGGCTATATCAAAGACCCTGCCGACCACAACCATCTGCTGATAGATGATAAAGTGGCACATGTTGTAAAAGAGATATTCGACCTTGCATTAAAAGGGAATGGAGTTGCCAAAATTTGCAGACATCTTAATAAACAGCATATCCTACGCCCTGCCGCTTATGCGGCGGAGCGTGGCGAAACAGGCTTTGAACGTCATTTTGAGGGGAACGAGGACAAACGCTATATTTGGAGTGGGAACAGCGTGAGGAGCATTTTAAGAAGCCCGATATATGCGGGAAATCTTGTAGGCTACAAACGGATTGCCGCCAATATGAAAAGCAAGAAACGCCCCTCTAAGCTGCCCGAAGAATGGGAAGTGATACCCAATACCCATGAGGGAATAGTCACGCAGGAGGAATTTGATATTGTCCAACAGCTTATTACAAGTCGTAGGCTTCCACAGAACAAGGGAGGATTTGTAAATATTTTTGCAGGCGTTATCAAGTGTGTGGACTGCGGATGTGCTCTGCGGGCAATGAACGTACACAGGAGGAAACGCCCAGAGATTATCGACTGTGTACAGTATTCATGTAATAATTATGCAAGAAACGGAAGAAGCGAGTGTAGTGCACACAATATAGAAGCAAGGGATTTATTCAATGCCGTTCTTGCCGACATCAACTGTTTTGCGGATATGGCAGTGAATGATGAAAAGGCGGTCAGGGCCATAGAAAAGCGGCTCACGGAAACAGACCAGAGCAGGGCGAAAGCATTAGAGAAAGAACGTAAGAAGCTGAACAAACGCCTTGCGGAACTGGACAGGCTGTTTTCCTCTCTCTACGAGGATAAGGTCATGGAGCGTATTACCGAGCGGAATTTTGAGATGATGTCGGGGAAATACCAGAAAGAGCAGCTTGAAATTGAAGCAAGGCTGAAAGAGGTGACGGAAACTCTTAATGAAAGCTACGAGAAATCACGGGGAATCCGTGACTTCCTCGCCCTTATCCGAAATTATCAAGGCTTAAAAGAACTGGATGCAACAGTTATAAACGCACTCATAGACAAGATACTTGTTTCGGAGCGTGAGAAGATGGCAGACGGAACAGTGAAGCAGGAAATCAAGATTTACTATAAATTCATCGGCTTTGTCGATGAATTACATATCATACCTACAAAACGGTGGGCAGCAATGCCCGCTAAAAATTGTACGGTGTGCGGCGTTGAATATGTCCCGGGCTCTGGTGCATCAAGGTATTGTCCTGCTTGTGCCAAGAAGATACGGAGGGAGAAATCAAACGAGAGCAAACGCAGGAGCAGAGAACAGAAAAGGATAGCATGTATGAACTGTCCGCAAAAAATGACCGACTGATCTGGAACAGCAGGAAGGACGTATTTTAAGACAGGGAAACCAGAATGACAAAGTAAAGATATTCCGGTATGTGACGGAGAACACTTTTGATGCGTATATGTGGCAGATTTTGGAGAATAAGCAGAAGTTCATCAGTCAGATTATGACCAGTAAATCACCAGTCAGGGCATGTGAAGATGTGGATGATACCGCACTGTCCTATGCAGAGATCAAGGCACTTGCTACAGGCAATCCGTACATTAAGGAAAAAATGGATCTGGATGTGCAGGTGAGTAAGCTGAAACTTCTAAAGGCAAACCATACCAGTCAGATTTACCGTCTGGAATCCGATATTGCAAAGAATTTCCCGGTACAGATCAGTGCATTGAAAGAGCGGATTGCCGGGATGCAGGTGGATTCGCAGGTAGTAAAAAGCGTGGATTTACAGGATAATGACACATTTGCCATGACGGTAGGAAATGTCTTTTATGAAGATAAGAAAGAAGCAGGCGAAGCGTTGATCGCTGCCTGTGCAGGACTAAAAACCGTCAGCACCGGCGGAAAGGTCGGGGAATATCATGGGTTTACGTTATCTGCTTCCTACAATATGTTCTCCAATGCGTTTGAACTGACGGTCAAAGGGAAATGTTCTTATAAACTGGAGATCGGAAAAGACCCGGTAGGAAATATGCAGCGTATCCATAACACGCTTTCTTCCATTGACAGGAAGCTGACGGAAAGTGAGCAGAAGTTAGAAACCGTACAACAGCAGCTTGCTACTGCACAGGAAGAGGTAAAGAAGCCATTTCCGAAAGAAACAGAGCTGAATGAAAAGATGGAACGGCTATCCGAGTTAAATGCATTGCTGAACATGGATGAAAAGGGTAATGAGACGATTATGGCAGATGAGGATATTGGCAGAGAAGGAAGCAACACAGACAGCAGGGATGCCATAGAAGAAAAAGAACTTCCGGAAACAGCAGACAGAATCCATAAGCCATCTATTCTGGAACGGTTAAAACAGGAGAAGGCACAGCAGAATACAGCGGAACCGACCGTTACAGTTACACAGAAAGCTGTAAAGAAAAAACATGAACAGGAGTTATAAAAGATTTCCCGTCAGAGTTTTCTTTGGCGGGACATAAAATGGAGGGTTTGTTTATGGCAAATAATATAGAAAAACAGTTAAAAGAAATATCGGAACGGCTGGAACAGGGAGTAAAGGAAATCTTTACTTCGGAGAGATATACCGAATATCTGAATACCATGTCAAAGTTCTACAATTACAGCTTTAATAACACGCTGCTGATCACCATGCAGAAACCGGAAGCAACACTGGTGGCAGGCTATCAGGCATGGCAGAAGAAATTTAACCGTCATGTAAAACGTGGAGAGAAAGGAATCCAGATCATCGCACCAGCACCGATACGGGAGAAACAGGAGATTGAAAAGATCGACCCGGTAACAAAAGAGCCTGTGATCGGGGATGATGGACAGCCGGAAACAGAGATTGTGGAGATGGTGATACCGAGATTCCGTGTAACGACAGTGTTTGATGTCAGCCAGACAGAGGGGGAACCGATCGTAGAACTGGAGGTGCCGGAGCTTACCGGAAGTGTACAGTTTTATGATACGTTCATGCAGGCATTGCAGAATATTTCTCCTGTGCCGATCCGCATGATGAATGTGGAAGGAGAAGCAAAAGGCTATTATCACCAGACAGAAAAATATATTGCGATAAAGGAAGATATGAGTAATGTCCAGACGATGAAAACCGGAGTCCATGAAGTGAGTCACGCATTACTGCATGACCGGGAAGTAATGGATGCGGAAGGCGTCTTAAAAGACCAGACAACAAAGGAAGTGGAAGCAGAAAGTATCGCTTATATTGTCTGCAACCATTTTGGTCTGGATACTTCAGAATATTCGTTTACCTATATCGCCAGTTGGTGTGAGAGCAGGGATATGAAGGCGTTGAAAGCATCAATGGATACCATCCGAAAAACATCGGCAGAGATCATCGGGAACATTGAGGAGCAAATGCATGAGCTGGAAAGGGAAAACACCATGCAATATGAAGAAAAAGAAGTATCCGCCACCAGACAGGAAAAACTGGAACAGGACAGTGCGGAAAAGATTGATGAAACTCTGCTTCTTCAGGGAGAGAGCGGTCGTTTTGCAATCTATCAGATGAATACGGGTGGAGAGCATACTTATCAGTTTATGGGTTTTGAATCAGCTCAAAAATTAGGCTATACCATTGAGGGAAAAGACTACAAGATGGTGTATGCGGCTCCGTGGACACCAACAATCACATTGGAGGATATTTTTGAGAGATTTAATATCAATCGCCCGAACAATTTTCATGGACATTCCTTATCGGTAAGCGATGTTATTGTCATAAACAGGACGGCGGAGACAAAGGCTTATTATGTGGATTCTTTCGGCTTTGAGGAACTTCCGGACTTTGTACAGCAGAGAATGGAGATGCTGGAAAATAATCATACCAGAGCCTATCCCCCAGTCTATAAAGGAACACTTGCTCAGGCGATGGAAGAACGGGATGTAGATGCCTATCTGGATTCCAGAAAGTTAAACATTGATTGTAAGAAAGCAATCGAGGAAGCAATCGCATTAAATTTTGACGGACTGCATTTAAAGGAAGATGCCGCAAGGCAAGTGCTGGAACAGTTTGGAGAAGAGCGTATGACGTTTGTTATGGCAAATACACTCCGGGAACTTTCTTATGACGGCAGATTTTCCAGACAAAACAAAGACTGGGCAGAACATATCGAGATTCCGGAAAATATCAATCAGGGAAAGAATCTGAATCAGGATTATGTGATAGAAAGCCATCCAGCGGTGTTGGACGGATTTATTGATATGGCAAGGGCAGAGATCCGGATGCAGAAGATTGAACAGGCATTAGATGAAGCGGAAGTCACCATTACAGCAGATACGAGAGAATTTGAAGCAGATGGACATGCAGGAACCTGGCATACAGTAGATGAAAGAGAGTATGCAGGGGAGAAGTTCTTCTTCATGGAGCATGATGAGTATGGTTCAGATGTGGCAGGGATTATCGTATCGGAACATGGTCAGCTTGTCGCAGAAGATCTCTGGAATGGGTATGATGCAGGAGCATTGGAAGCTATTTCAGAATATCTGCAGGAGAAAGGGATTTCTGTAGAGGGACTTGTGCCGGAACTGGAGCCGGGTGAACTGGCATATAAGATTGACGATAGGTATTTTGCGATCCAGAGAACAGAGGAAGGCTATGATTATACCTTTTATGCTTTGGATTATGATGAGATCGACGGCGGTGCCTATGATAATCCTGATGTTTCTATGCGGCAGGCAATGGAAGATATTTTGGAAGATGAAGATATGTCCCTGGAAAATGCAATTCCCGTTGATTATGAGGACTTGATGGCAGAAGTAGAAGAAGCAGGCGAACGGCAGATGCAGCTGGCACAGTTATTAAAGAATTGTCCTCCAAGTATTTTTGAGGACTATGATCGGGAAAGCGCAGTGGATACCTGTGAGGGAATTGCAATGCAGTTTACCAAGAGCAAAGGGTATCTGACCGTACAGGTAACGGAAGAAGGCTATTTTTATATTTTTTATGATTCTGACCTGCACGAAATCCATTCCAATGATTATGACGATCCAAAAGTATCTGTTCAGAAAGCTACTTATGAAATCTTAAAAAGTGAAAGAATGGATGATATGGAATGTGTCAAAGTGGACTATAAAGAATTTGAGGCAATGACCATCCAACATTCCAAAAACTTACTGCAGGCAGGTGAGCTTCGTGCGACTTCTGAGATTGGAAGAGATGAGGCAGCATTAAATGGTCTTAGCAGGGCAGAAGTGGAGCGTGGTGTCTTATATCACGCACAGGGTATTCTGGAAGAGATGGGATTAGAAAATGAAGTAGAGCTGCTTGCAGCAAGGGTGCATGGTTCCAGAAGCAGGGAGGAACTTTACAGAGATGATTCTGACCTTGATGTAGTGCTTTCTTATCGTGGCAATATCCGGGAGGACAGTTTCTTCAATGAATTAAATGCTCATGGTATAGCAATGGCAGGTATTAAGGTGGACATCAATCCTATCGCAGAAGAAAGAATCACTCTGGCAGAATATATGAAAGAGTCTGAAGCCTATCTCGATCAGAAAGAAATCGAAAAGCTGGCAGTGGATTTGGATAATTTCAGCTATGACTATGATCCCTACGAATATAAAGATACGGTTGAGGATAGGGAAGAACAGGTGGAGAAAATCACAGAGGACATTCTGAATCAGAAAACAGAGTGTTTAAAGGACTGGCTGGTTGAAGTATCGGAAGAATCCGATATAGACAGTGATGTGATAACTGCCCGGTCATTACTTTCCCGTTTGGAAAATGCAGAAACCTTTTCTATCTTTACCAGACAACCAGAACAGGAGCAACCAGAAGCTACGATTACTTTTTATGTGGCAGAGTGCATGGAGTTTCCGGTCATGGGAGAGTACCATAATAATCTTACTCTGGAAGAAGCGATTAAAATTTATGAAAGTATTCCGGCAGATCGCTTGCATGGAGGTAAAGGGATTGGATTTGATCTGCAGGATGGAGATAAGGATTATTCCGGGGAATATGAACTGATGTGTTGGGATAGAGTAGACAGGGAACTGATAGATATGATTCCTCATTATAAGGAAAGCCCATTAGTACAGAAAGCAATTAACGATATGGAAAAGTATCTGAATGAGAAACATGGAAAAGTGCAGGAAGCAGAACAGACTGTGGAAGTGAAACAGGAAGTTTCAGAAGCACCAGTCAAGAAAGAATCCGTATCAGTGGAAGAGAACCAGACACAAAAGAAAGAGCCGGCAAAGGGCGAAAGAGGGGAATTGAAAAAATCTGTACTGCAGTCGTTGAAAGAGTTTCAGGCAAGGGCAAAAGCACAGGAGCAGGAAAATAAAGAAGTAGAAAAATCCAAAGCACATAAGAAGGGGGATGTAGAATTATGATGGATCTGGCAATGAACTTTGATACAGACGAATGTTTAGTAACGGCAATGTTTGATAAAGGAAACAGAAATGACACAATGGAAGCAATCGACCATATCATTCCATTTCTAAAAGGGGATGCGGATATGATCGGGCTTGTCTGCAATACCCTAAGAAAGCTGTTCTGCATGAGTGATGAAGGCTATGAGACTTTTCTTATGGACTTGGAAGATTATAAATCGGAACTGGAAGAGGGGGAATGAATTCAAGCCAGAGTGCAGTATAGCAGGTGAAAGATGAGAAGCGAAGGAAAAAGTGTCAGCATTGAGAAGTGTTAACAGGTATATATTGGAAGAATTCAGCCAGGGAAACTCTGGCTGATATAAAAACACATCTGCAGAAACAGTGACTGAAGAAATTTTGAGTAGTGGAATTGGGAAGAAGTATTTAGATACTATAATAAAGAGATTAGCTGGCTTGTATACTGACAGAGAGGACATAGTAAACAGATTTGCGTTATTATCAGGGATTGTAGGGAGATTCCGAAGAGCTTTTGTTCAGATGATGAAACAATAGGATTGGTACAGGAATTATATAGAACAAAAGTTAATAAAGGGATTTGTTGCGTTTTCCGCTATAATAATCTGCCAGCAAAGAATGTGTTGCCTGAATATGTTTGTGATTATAAGAAACGAGCAGGGTTATTTCAAAGATCTGCAGATTTAGAGTAGTTCTTTTTTTCTGAGAGAAAATTAAAAATCGTTTTTGGTTCTTCTGGAGAGTGATTATAGCGTTTGGGAAACATCCGGAGAAACCATTACCTCAGGGTGTCGGTAAAGTTCTTTATCAAAGAGGGCTTTGAGATGCCCTTTCTTTTTTTTTCCAAATCTTTCCTCTTGTTTACATATATAAACCTAAGAAAAAACTTGACGTTTAAATATTACAAGTGTAATATTTAAGAAAATATGAAAAAAGGAGAAATAAAACTATATGAGAAAAAAGAAAAGAAAAAAACACACGAAGATTATTACAAAAATAGTTTTATTTAGCGGTATATTGATTGGTGGTGGAATCGGTATTGTAACAATAATGAATTGTAATGTTCCTGAAAAAAGACTAATGGAATATATGAAATATATTGAAAAAGGGGAATATGAGCAAATGTATGCCATGCTGGATCAGAAAAAAAGCAGCATGAACAGTAAGGAAGAATTTATAGAACGAAATTCTAAAATATATGAAGGCATTGAGATGTCTGATCTGTCCATAACCGATATTACAGTAAAAAGACAAGAAAACGGAAATGCGGCAGTTTCCTATACAACAAATATGCAGACTGCTGCAGGAAATGTAGAATTTACCAACGATGCGGTATTTTCACATGATTGGACAGGATATCATTTAATCTGGCAGGATCAGTTGATTTTTCCAGAGTTATCTGCAACGGATAAAGTTCAGGTAACGTCAGAAGAGGCAAAGAGAGGAGATATTTTAGACAGAAATGGTCGTCAGTTGGCTGGAGAGGGAACTGCATCTTCGGTAGGAATTGTTCCGGGCAGGATGGAGAACAGAGAAGATACAATAAAAAAACTGGCAGAGTATCTTGGAATTGGAGCAGACGAAATTGAGGATAAGTTAAAAGCCGGTTGGGTAAAAGCAGATTCTTTTGTACCAGTAGCAACAATTCCTAAAATACAAGAGGTCGATCTTTTGACAGTGAATCCGGATAAAACTGTTCTGGAAGAAAAAGAAAAGCAGGACACATTATTGAAGATTCCAGGTATTATGTTATCTGATGTAAAAGTACGAACTTATTATCTAAAAGAAGCTGCCTCTCATCTGGTAGGGTATGTACAGGCGGTTACAGCCGAAGATTTGCAGGAACATAAAGGGGAAGGGTATCGTACAAACAGTGTGATTGGAAAGACTGGACTGGAAACGCTTTATGAAAAAGAACTAAAAGGAACAGATGGGTGTGAAATCTGTATTGTAGATGCAAATGGAAATAAAAAAAGTGTTATTGCATATGAGCCTAGAAAAGATGGAGAAGATATCCATATTACGATTGATGGTGATCTTCAAAGTACTCTTTATGAACAATTTAAAGAAGACAGAGGATGTTCTGTAGCTTTGAATCCTTATACAGGGGAAGTATTGGCGTTGGTAAGTACGCCATCTTATGATAATAATGATTTTGTACGTGGAATGGACAACAGCCAGTGGAGTGCATTAAATGAAAATGAAGACAGGCCTTTATACAACCGCTTTCGCCAGACATGGTGTCCTGGCTCAACTTTTAAACCTGTAATTGCTGCAATTGGATTAAAAGTGGGGGCATTTACTGCAAATGACGATTTTGGAAATGAGGGTCTGGCGTGGCAGAAAGATTCCTCGTGGGGAGATTATACAGTGACTACACTTCATGATTATGAACCTGTGATCTTGAAAAATGCGCTTATTTATTCAGATAATATTTATTTTGCAAAAGCAGCATTAAAAATTGGTGCGGATCAACTGATGCAGTCTCTAAATCAAATAGGATTTAATCAGGAACTTCCATTTGATATTAAAATGTCAGAGTCCCAATATTCTAATATGGACAAGATAGAAACAGAAATCCAGCTTGCTGACAGTGGGTATGGACAGGGACAGATTCTGGTAAATCCTTTGCATCTTGCAAGCATTTATACGGCTTTTCTAAATGATGGAAATATGATAAAGCCATATCTTCACGCGGATGGTGGAAGCACTTCCAGTGAAATCTGGATAAAAGATGCTTTTTCACCACAAATTGTTTCGGAGGTTATGGAGGGGTTAGAGGGTGTAGTGAATAACCCGGAAGGAACTGGTTATGGAGCATGTCGGGAAGACATTAGATTAGCAGGAAAAACCGGAACAGCGGAACTGAAAGCTACAAAAGAAGATACATCTGGAACAGAAATTGGCTGGTTTACAGTTTTTACTACAGATAGAGATACAAAGAATCCTATTTTGCTCATCAGTATGGTAGAGAATGTGAAAGATATTGGAGGAAGCGGTTATGTGGTGGAAAAGGATAAGGCGATACTGGATGAATATCTTGGTAATGAATAATTTTTACCTTTAAATATTACAAATGTAAGAGGAAAATGATATGAAAAAAATTTGGAAAATATTTGTGGGAGTTATTTTTCTTGCTGTCTGTAGTGGATGTGGCATAAAGAAAGAGCAGAAAAAGACAATTGAAGATACGAAAGAAAAAATTTACAGAGAGTGTGAAATGCTAGCAGAAGGCTATCGGAACATATATGAGAATGCTGTGAAAGAAAATGCACTATATGAGCTGAGTACAATACAAAAAAGTATGGATTATTTTGGAAAATATGGATATGCAGTAATTGATTCCTACAATCAGCTGGATATGGTTCAAAGTATTAAAGTAGATGATTTTTTGAAAAAAGCAGAAAAAGAGAAGAATGGAAAAACTACTATATTTCAAGTTATAGCAGGGGATTATTTTATCCGGTATGATCTGAAAACCAAACAGGGGAAAATAGACGTTGAAGTAAGCTCTTTTAAATGGAAAGAGGACACTTGGCAGGAAACATATTATCATGAGTTTAGAGCTAATTCATGGAAATATACAGAAAACGGGCATTTCTTTATAGAAGAATATCATCCGGCAGGATATGATGGACCGTCTGGATATCGGGACTTTCGGGTAGCACCGTTAAATAAAAAATGTCGGGAGTTGAATCGAAAATATATACTTCCTTTTGGATATACACTTAATAAATTGTTTACTTCTAATTGGAGTGAAAAAAATTATGATGGAATAAATTTTTATGATGTTTTTGATCGTTTACTTTCAATGGAAGAAAAAACTGATGAATTTAAGGAAGGAAAGACTTATGAAATCCCAAAAGAATCATTTGAAACGATATTTCAAAAATATTTTAATATAAGCGCAGAGATACTGCAGACAGGAACGGTATTTCACACAGAAATACAGACATATCGGTATCGAACCAGAGGAATCGTATATGATTTTGCTCCCACACCATATATTCCATATCCGGAAGTTGTTTCCTACATAGAAAATCAAGATGGAACAATAACACTGGAAGTAAATGCGGTATGGCCACAAAAAGAATTAGATCAGGCGTTTTGTCATAGCGTAACCATTCGGCTGTTAGATAAAGATAGATTTCAATATGTATCCAATTATGTATCAATGTCAGAAATAGAGGTTACCTGGTATACGGAAAGATTATCAGACGAAAAGTGGGAGGAATGTTATGGAGATAATTGATATGATTACAAAAAGAAAACTGAAAAAGATGATGAGCGTTTTATTTATTTCGGGATGCTTTTTCATAGGAAATACAAAATGTAAAGGGGCTGATTTAGAATATATTTCACAGGAAACTGCGAATTATGCTGTACAAGAAAGAGGATATGATTTGCCAGTAGATGAAGTCGTGAAAGAAGAAGCTATTGAAGATTGTAAGAATGTTATGAATCAGATGAAAGTCATTTATCAAAAGGCGGATAAAGGGACTTCATCGAATATAGTAGTTTCTGAGACAGTAATGGAAGAAATGCAGGAAGTATTAAAGGAAAAAAATGTCCCCGTTATTACATCAGCACCGTATTCAAATATGGCTAATTATTCTAAAATGGAAGAATTTCTTTTCAGGGCAGAACAGGATCTGACAGGAGATATCGTCTTATATAGGATTAACAGGGATGGTGGGATAGAAAGACTCAAATTCAATTATGATGGGACAGATATGTATTTGCTGGCTGTGAAAGCTGTTTGGGGTATGAACGACAATCCATCTATTGTATATGTTTCGTATACAAGGATAGAAGAATGGAAATATACAGAAAAAGGCTGGTTTGGTTATACGCTATGCGTTCCAAAGTATCCGGAAGTATCAGAAGCGGTTGATGGCAGTTCTATGATAAGAATTAAACCTTTAAGTGATGAATGCAGGGAAGTTTCAAAGAGGTGTGTGTATTTGCTTGGATATCAGGGGAATAATCTTTTATGTTCTGATTGGGATAGATCTGATATGGAAGGGTTAGATTATAATGGTTTATATGAATATTTATATCGAATGAAATACGGGGAGAGATATGAGTTTTCAGGTAACTCAAGTGGAATTCCGGCAGAAGAGTTTGAAAATCTGATAATGGAGTTTTTGCCGATAACAGCAGATCAAATTAAAAAATGGGCAGTATTTGATTCGGAACATCAAACTTATGACTGGGAACGATTAGGCTGTTTAAATTATAGCCCTACTCATTTTGGAACATCTTTACCGGAGGTCGTTGAAATAAGAGATAGCGGAGAGGGAAACAGTGTGTTGGTTGTTGATGCTGTATGTGATACATTTATATGTAATGATGCCGTTATTACAAGTGAGCTGACTGTTAAGTTCAACGATGATAAGAGTTTTAAATATATGGGGAATAAAATTCTGAATAATGGTACGAAAGAAGTTCCCAAATATCAATATAGAATAAAAAGAAAGAACTGATAACAACTATCAGCCCTTTCATATTTGTTAATTCCATATATGTAATTTTTTTAAGATATCAGAAGTGATTTCAAATGCTTTTTTGCCAGTTGCATTAGAATCACTTTGGATATTGGTTGCAAAATAATAGCTGTTATCGGAAGTTTCTACATATCCGATAAACCAGCCGTTGATATCCTGTCCGTTGACACGACCGGTTCCAGTTTTTCCGTAGAAATTACCATTAGGTGTACTGGCAATTTTTATAGCATTTTTAACAGAAAATACATTTTGGAAATTTAGATGGAATTCATTTGTGTTAAATTTTTTTAATAATGTTACTTGCTCTAAAGGCGAGATTTTTAATGAAAAATCGGACCAGTATAAATCCAGATTTGAACTGGTTGTTTGGTTTCCATATTCTATTTTATTCAAAAATTCCTGGACTCTGTTAATTCCGAGCTGCGAATCAATTGCCTGGAAATACCAGTTAACGGAATTTTGCATAGCAGAGTTTAAATCCTGATCAGCTTCCCAGGATGGAAAAGGAAAGGCATCACCATTCCATGTCATGGAAGAGTGTTCTGGTGTGATGATTCCGGATTCCAACCCTAATAATGCATCGTATATTTTGTAGGTAGACTCTGGCGGAATACGTTTGGTGGCTTCTTCAAGATCGTATATTTTCCAGGAATCCAAATTATTGTCATACAAAACAAATGATCCATCATATGTTCCAAATGTTTCGGATATATCTAACAGGGAGATATTTTTGTCTGTATCACTAAAATGATATACGTTTTGAGTAGAGGCATCAATGGATAAAATGGGTGTACATCCAATAAAAACAGCACTAATGACCAGATAAATTATCAATGCTCTCATTTTTTGATAAAGAGTTTCTTTCCTAAAAACGGCGATGTTGAGAATACGTCGTTTCATCTGCCTGAAATTTCCGGACATTCCAACTGCCAGTGGAGAGGAAAAAGAGGATATTTTTTCTGCAAAATTAATCAGTGTAGTTCCATAAGCTTGGTATTCATCAGCAGAAATCATCTGCAATACAGCAGAATCACAGGCTATTTCACGGTCACAGAGAATTTCTTTTAAAGTGTACCAAACAAAAGGGTTAAACCAGTAGAGTATATTACTTATGACCATGAGGAAGCCAATAAATGTATCTTTGTGACGGTAATGCTGTAATTCGTGTAGCAGCATAAAACGCATATCATCAGGATTCAGTTCGGAAATTAAATGGATGGGAATGTAAATTCTGGGATGTATTATTCCGATTAAAACTGGTGATTTTAAAAATGCAGTACTGTAGACTGATACTGGGTGAGAGATTTTAAGTTCCTTTAAACAATTGTAATAAATAGTTTTTACCTGCTGATTTTGAAGCGGGAGAGCAGATCTTTTTATGGAACGTACATAGTTTAATGAATGAAGGGTGAGGACTGACATAATCATAACACCCGTTATCCATATTAGAAAGAGTATGGTATTCAAGCCTCCAGAAAATTGACTACTGATGGAAACTGAAAAATCATTCACCTGGTTTAACAAAATATTTTGTGTATTACTGGTAAGTTCGGATAGCGTGTCGGTACCAGAGTTAAGTCCTGAGTCAGTTTGAAAAAAATGTAACCATGAAAAAAGTTGTGAGCCATGAATCTGTACAGGAAAAAATGGCACGGCAAGTAATAAAAATAAAAGAAAACAGAGATGGTACTGTGTAGTCGCAGATAAATATTTTTTCAGAAGTTTTTTTGTTCCGATTATTACAAGTGTAAAAATACATATGAAGATATTACTGATTAAAAAGTGGATGATCCAGTTGCTCATTCAAAACCTCCTATTTCTGATGTTTTGATAATAAATGGCGTAAGTTATCAATTTCTGTTGAAGAGAGCTTATCGTCTTCAAGGTAAGAAGCCAGCATAGAAGAAAGATTTCCATTATAATATCGCTTTAAAAAAGAATTGCTTTCCTGGCGTATATATTCATCTTCTTGGACTAATGGAGTATAGACAAATACCCGGCTTTGTTTTTCGCAGGAAAGAGCTTTTTTGGAAACAAGTCTCTTGATAAGAGTTTGAATTGTTTTTGGACTCCAGCTGGTAGTTAGAGTAAGTTTTTCTGTAATTTCATTTGTATTGATGGGAGCATATTTCCATACAATTTTCATAACTTCAAATTCGGCTTCTGAAATCTGGGGTAGTGACATAATAAAATCCTCCTGCTAAATCCTACATATGTAATAAATATATTATATTACTTGTAGAAGAAAAAAGTCAAATGGCAGATGATATATAGAATATAAAATTAATAATGTAGAGGCAATAAAGGTGAAAAAGATAGAAATTATTGAGAGAATCACAGATGCTAATGGAAGCATAAGTGAAAACATATTGACTAGCTGGGAACATAAAAACCAATTCATACCGGAAATTATAAGGTTTGGAGAATTAAAAATATATCTACAGGAACGAATTGTTAAAAAGAATGATAGTGATGTTCATCTTTCAAAATATGAATATGATATTTTACTTTTTTTAGCGAAAAGTCCAGGTAGAATATTTGGAAAAGAAATGGTTTATGATCTGGTATGGAATGAACCTTATTCCGGTGATTATAATGTGGTTATGCGACATATCTGCAATATCAGAGAAAAAATAGAAGATGATCCTGGACAACCATTATATATACAAACAGTACGAGGTGTAGGATATCGGTTTAATGGGAATTTAGGCAGCGAGTGAAATCGCTGCCTATTATTATGGTTTTACAAAGAAGGGAGTTGGTTATGAGAAGATCTTTGTATTTCAGGAGCATCCTGTTTGAGATATTTGGACAGGTTTTGATGTATCAATTCCAACTCTTTTATTTCTTGCTTAAAGGAAACGTATTGAGTATTTAGTGATTCCTTTCTGGAAATAAGATCTGCAATTTGCTCTTGCAACTTATTGGAATTAAGATGTTTCAGGTTTATACCATTTTCCTGTAAAATATGTTCAGCACCCGCGAAAAGAATAATTTGAGATTCATATTTACGGAAATAACGATCTGGATCTTTGGAGCTTTTATAATGGTCGTCGTAAATTTTATTTTTCTGATATTGTTCGGCATATTTTAGCATTTCTCGAAGATGGCGTATCTGAGACTCGAGAGAAACAACAGAGGTATTTACCTCTTTTTGCTGCATATGTAACAAGGCTATGCGGTCTTCAAGTTCTGAAAAATTATGTAGATTATGTGTGAACATCTTGTTATATTCAGCAGAGACAATTTTTAAATTTTCCTTATTTGCCCATTTCTGAAGTCCAATGTTTCCTGCTATATTGGGAGTGTTGGTGTCTATTAACTTATTACGAACAGAAGGAACAGTAGTTCTGTGGAGCTTATTATTAATGCGTTCTTTGATACGTTCCTTAGTAAAATTTTTTCCTAAAGATTTAGCACTTCCACGCACTGGATGGGACATATCGGGAGAACGAAAGGTAATGTATTTTCTGCTGTTTTCGCCAAATTCTGCGTTTTTTATTTCATATCCTTTAGCTTCCATAAATGCAAGAAATTCTGAATAAGTGGAAACGATTCGGATTGTCTGGTTGATATCTTTTCGCAGCTGCGCTTTTTTACTGGATTCAGATTTATTTGCAGCCCATTCATTGTATTTCATTCCTTTTTTACCATCTGGCATAATTGTGGACAGGTTATGTTCCTGGCATAAAGTGTCGCTGAGATTTCGTATTTTCCAGTAATTCTTTTTACAGTCATGGTAATGAGAAAAAGTGATGTTATCTGCAGAACAGAAAATTAAATGGTTATGTACATGACCTTTATCAGTGTGTGTTGTCAGAACATAGGAGTATTTTCCCTCCAGTAAGCGATCCGCAAATTCTTTGCCAATTTGATGGGCTTCTTCATAGGAAACTTCACCAGGGGAAAATGCCTGAATCAGATGAAATGCCTTATTTGTATTGTGCGGATCTCTGCAGTCATGTGTATGATCCAAAGTGTATTTAAAGTCAAGAACGGCTGTTTCGGGAGAGCAGGCAAAGGAAGAAATATATAGATTCTGGTCAGTTTTATCTGGATTGCAGATGTATTCTATTGCTTTATCAACGGTTGTTTTGATACCATGGATTTTTGTAACTGCCATATTTTTTCCATTAACTCCTTTATATCGTCCAGGTCCTTTGGGTAAACTGTATTGGTACTGTTTATACGATGGGTGATCTGATTCAAATTGCTGCTGATATTGCCCAGCAGGGTATTCATTTTTCGGATATGAGAGTAGTCTACTTCATATACAAATCCATATAAGATCATTTTCCGTAGAAAGGCAGATTTGCTTTTCATCCTGGAAAGACGATATTTTTCTTCTAAAATGTATTGTTCGTCATCATTCAAATAAAATTGTACGGGATGAATTCTGGTACGTTTGCTCATTGAAATCCTCCAATTCGTTTTTTTCTATAAAAAAGAGTACAAAAAAACTGTCTAACCAGTTCGGCTATGACAGTTATGGTACTTGGTTTTTTGTTGGTTTGGACAGATGTATCTGTAAGTTATTTTAACAGGACTGGGTGAAAGCGTCAAATTAAGAAATTATAAAATATGAGAGGGCCAGGGATACTCCCTGATACATTTTGGTAGAATGAACCGGAAAGGGAATTTGACAAAATGAGCCAGGTGTCATGACACTGGCAGTGCTTGCTTCTTTTGGGGTGTAGCCTGCAAAGCAGGCTATGCAAAAGCTATAAAACATAAATAGAACTGTGAGAAGTGGTTGAGAATACAATCCTGATAGCGTATAATCAGAGAAAGAAATCGTAAGTGAGGGATAAATTTGAAACGTGAAGAAATTTTTCAATATGTAAAAGAGCAATATGGAACTGAACCGGAATATTTATGGAAAAAAGATCCTGATTCTGCGGTGCTTCGACATAAAAATGGAAAATGGTATGCTATAATTATGGTAGTGGAAAAGAAAATACTGGGATTAGAAGAAGATGGAAACATTGACATCCTGGATGTAAAATGTGATCCTGATCTGGTTGGGATGATTATTCAAACGTATGGATTTTTACCGGGGTATCATATGAATAAGCAACACTGGATTACGATTCTTTTGGATGATTCTGTCAGTGAAGCTAAGACGCTGGATTTTCTGGATATGAGTTATGATTTAATTGACAGTGGGAAGTAATAAAAAAGGAAGCCTTTCAGAAAAATCTCTGATCGGCTCCCAGGTATTCATTCTGGATATGTATAAGTTGATCTTTGCAACAGGATATTTTCCCAATCTCGTTCATGGCGCAACACTCGGAGAATATGAATCTCTTTTGTTTCTTCCATTATAATATAAAAAATAATAGATGGCGGAAAAGATCTTTTATGTATGGAATATCCTCTGTACAGAATTTGAGTTCGGGGAAAGGCAGTACTGAACTGGCCTAAATTCTGCATTTGTTCTTTCAGATCAGATTGAAAACGGTCAGCACGTTGCTGGCCGAATTCTTCTTCAATATAATCTGCAATGTCTGTGACATCGTAAATTGCTTCCCAGGTTAAAATAATTTTATATTCTTGCATTTCTTCGTGCATCCCTTAATTCTGTGATTTTGCGAAAAGCATCTTCCAGTGGCAATTCACGACCAGCTTCCATATCATCAATTCCCCGGTCTAACATGCGGAGAAGATGATTGTTTTCCTGGTTTTTATCGGTTGTAGGGACTTTTTTTGTTAATTCCATGAAATCACTCCAATCATACGGTTTATAAATAGTGTATGTTGTTCAGAAGTATCTATCCATAGTTTAGCATAGAATGGGCAGCAATACAATTGAATTATTTTGCAGGAGCGTCCGTCAGACCAAGAAGATATTCGCAGGAAACATTAAATACTTCGGCCAGTGCGACAACTTCGTAGTCGGGAACGAAACGTGTGCCTTGTTCAATTCGCAGGATTGCCAGATCATTAAAATCATATCCTGCAAGTTGTAATTTGGCAGCGAGTGTTTTCTGAGTAAGATTATGAGCCTTTCGTAATTCTTTTACCCGTTGTCCTATTCTGTTTTTACTGTTCGTTTTTTTATCCCAATAAATAATCATTCTGATCCTCAAAAGTTTCTAAAGATGAAGTATTATTATTGATTTTAAGGAAAAATATTGTTACTATACTTCTAAAGATGAAGTTTTTGGAAAGTTTATTTGATTTTTGAAATAAGAAAATGATAATGCTGCCTGTAATGAGAAATAATTCTAATGAGAGGTGGAAAGAAGATGAATGAATTTTATGAAGCAGTATCGAATTTATTTGAGGAATTGCGCTGTGACTCCGGAGAAAGAGAATATACAGTACAGCCGGAAGAATGGAAAGAAGCAGAGAAGAATTTGAAACAAATACAAAAGAAGCTGCCACTACATCTGGAAAAAATCCCAGAGCGTGAGCAGAATTTCTGGAATAAATATCTGGATCAGTTAGAACATTTCCATTATGAAGAGGAGCAGCGGGCTTATTACCAGGGAATGATGGATGTAGTTGAGTTTCTTATTAATATAGGGGCAATAAAGAAATCCACGAATGTTAAGAGAATGATAGAAAAATATGCACGTTAAGAGTGGCGGTATGGGAAACCATACCGCTTCTTCAGAATAATTCAGATAGAATTCAAATGAATTTCAGGGATCTTGTTTATCGTGGTCTGTAGGAATTTTGTATGTGCGCAGGTATGCTTCTACGATGGCAAGGATAGCGGTAATTTGCTCATCGTTGCATTTTGACAGGTACATGAGCAGGCGTTGATAATCAAGATTATCTGTATGATTGTTTGGATAAAACAATGGTTCAGGAGGAACATTTAAAGCGCGTACCAGTTTTCTGATTTTATGAAAACTCGGAACTCGGCCCCCATTTTCAATTTCCTTTAAATATCGGCTGGACATTTCTGCTTTTTCAGCTAATTCTTCATAAGTCAATTTTTGCTCGTGTCGGGCGTTCTTAAAAAACAATCCCAGTTCTTTATCTGTTTGTTTTGGCATATGATACACCTCCATGTTTAGTGTATAGTTCCCTTTCTTGAAAGAAAATGAACTAACATTTCACTAAAAAAGAGGGTGATATTTCACTTTTTAAAAGACATATAAAATTCTGAATTTCAGTAAAACAGATCCGGAGGTATAGGAAAGATTAAGAATTTTATTGTCTGGTATCATATCCGTCATTACGTGACGGATGAAATAGATAAATAGTTCAAAAAAGCAAATAAATTTCTTTACCTCAAAAAGTGAATTATATGCCACAAAAAATGATGGCAAAATATTATCTTTTGATATAAATAGCGTCCGATGGGCTAAAAACTACCCATTAGGACGTTTTTTATATACCTCAAAATACAGGAAAAACAATTTTCTCGTATTTATTAAGAAATTTTTTAAAAATTTCTTCCCACACCCCGACAAATGCACTCATCCGTTTGGGATATGTGTGAAGGGGAAGCAAGAACTTTGCTTATTGCCTACCGGCGGGGAAGGAGGTGAACTCTTATGGAGCAATCCTCTTTTCAAGATGAGCAGACAGTCAGACATCAGTTTGATTCTCTGTGCAAGCTGGCATTGAAAAGTGAAGTTATTAATTATGAAAAGCATATGGCATATCGCCAGAAGTATGAAGTGATGTTGTCAGAATTATCAGAAAAGGAGTTGAGCAGACTTTTTATAATGGATGAGCATGAAATGGAAACACATCGTTTTCAGGTCCTGGGTTACGACATAGAAGTCAAAGATGCATTGATTGCTGAAGCACTGCAGACACTTACTGAAAAGAAAAGGAATGTTGTGTTATTATCATATTTTATGGATATGAGTGATGCAGACATTGCCAGAGAAATGAATCTTGTACGCAGCACAATTAATGAGCATCGTAGACGATCACTGGAACTGATGAGAAAAAATATGGAGGAATCTGCAAATGAAAAAAAGTAAAAAACAGAAATGCGCATTTGATTTGCTGCCATTCCATGTTATTGAGGCAGCATCAACTGGTGATACTGAGGCAATCCAGGCAGTGTTGAAGCATTATGAAGGGTACATAACAGTTTTGGCTACCAGAAAAATGTTTGACGAATTTGGACAGGTGCATTACTGTGTAGATGAAACTCTGCGTCAACGCCTGGAAGCAAAACTGATTACTAAGACCTTGGGATTTGATACGAAATCATATGTAAGGAAAAGTAATCAGTAAAGGGAGTATTTAATATAGATTCCTTTTCCCCTTCAGGAATTTTTGTACCTTGAAAATTGTATATTGTTTTACATACAGGACGTGAAGATATGTAGAGCCACTAGGTAAATCCGCCATGATATATCTGCTCTGTTAATGGAGTAAATACGAGGAAATGCTGAAATATAACATTGAAGTAAAGGTATGGAGCGAGAAGAATTTGACAAAATGTGTAGCAGCTGCACAGGGCGACGAAGCATATCTGTGATAATGATACTTCCAGAAAAAATCTGGTCATATTTAATGACGGTGCAAAACCGATGTGGGCAGAGTACTGAACTGCCACCTGTATTGTAATTTTATCTGCCGATGACAGTGTATAAAATTGTAAATTGTCATGGGCAGATAAAAATGTTTTGTCCAAAGAGAAAAGGAGGAGAGAAGAGTGGCGATTAAAATTGAAAAAGGTAAGATTCCAATTTGGGAAAAATATATGCTTACGGTGGATGAAGCAGTGCAATATTTCGGAATAGGTGAAAAGAAAATAAGGATGCTTATTTCGGAACATCTAAATTCAGAATGTTGCTTTACAGTCCAGGTGGGGTGTAAGTCATTGATTAACCGTAAGAAATTTGAGGCCTTTCTGGATCAGACTACGTCTTTGTAAAAAATATACGAACAATTTAGCACTTTAAAGTGGAAATGTTAGCCCTGGTATGATATAATACCTATATCGTGCTAGGGCTTCTTCGTAGAAAGGGGCGAAGACGTTTGGGTAAAACAAAACGTGACCAAAAACGACGAGATAAAAAAGGTCGAATTTTACGAAACGGAGAAAGTCAGAGAAAAGATGGAAGATATGCGTTTGTATATACAGATTGTTATGGAAAGCAGAAGTTTTTGTATAGTTGGAAATTAGAGCCAACAGATTCTCTGCCAACTGGATGCAGACCATGCTTAGCTCTAAGGGAAAAAGAAAAAAATATCCAAAGAGATTTACATGATGGTATAGTACCTTACGGAGGAAATTTAACAGTTTTGGATTTGGTTCAAAAATATATTGGACAAAAAAAGGGGGTTCGTCATAATACTCAGGCGAACTATGATTTTGTGATCAATATAATAAAAAATGAAGAATTCGGAACCAGAAGAATAGATAAAATAAAATTGTCGGATGCAAAAGCATGGTTTATTAAGCTGCAAGCAGATGGAAGAGGATACAGTTCCATTCACAGTGTGCGTGGAATTGTAAGACCTGCATTTCAGATGGCAGTTGAAGATGATTTACTGCGCAAGAATCCTTTTGAATTTCAATTATGTACAGTTGTCGTAAATGACAGTGTTACAAGACAGGCAATTACAAAAGAACAGGAAGAGTTATTTCTGGAGTTTATCCGAAATGATGACCATTACTCAAAATACTATAATGGAATGTTTATTTTGTTTAAGACTGGACTTCGTATTTCTGAGTTTTGTGGATTGACAGTGAAAGATATTGATCTTCAGGAGAGAAAAATCAATGTGAATCATCAGCTTCAGAGAACCAGAGGAATGCAGTACGTCATTGAAGATACCAAAACTTCAAGTGGAACACGAATGTTACCGATGACAGATGAAGTTTATGAATGTTTTGAACAGATTGTGAAAAACCGTAAAAAAGTAAGGGTTGAGCCGATTATAGATGGATATAGTCGATTCTTATTTCTGGATAAAAAAGATATGCCTGAAGTAGCACTTCATTGGGAAAAACATTTTCAGTGGGCGTTAGGAAAGTATAATCGTACTCATGAGGAACAAATGCCAAAGATCACGCCTCATGGTCGAGTTATAATAAGGACAAGTTAGAAAACTCCAGTAAATACAAGGGGTTGCACTAATTTAGTCCTTATTTTTAATTTCCTGAAAAGGGAAAAATAAAGCAGCGCTGTCATTCCAGAATATGAATTATTACAGATTCAGACTGGAAATGGATTTGTGTAAGACAAGAGTAAAAACAACAGAATTATTGTAATTATAGGACTGAATTAGCTCGCACGGAATATAGATTCCGGATGTCTAATTCAGTCCTCTTTTTGATTGATGACGATGAAAGGTGATGAAAAATGGCTAGAATTATTTCTATTGTAAACCAAAAAGGGGGAACGGGAAAATCCGCATGTACAGCTAATTTAGCAGTAGGATTAGCACAAAAGAATATGAAAGTGTTGATTGTAGATGCCGATCCACAGTCTGATGTATCCGCAGGATTTGGATATCGTGATTGTGATGACAGTAATGAAACACTTACTGCTCTTATGGATGCTGTAATGAAAGATGAAGATATTCCTTCCGAATGTTTTATCAGACATCAGGCAGAGGGGATAGACATTATCTGTTCTAACATTGGACTGGCAGGTACGGAAGTACAGTTGGTAAATGCAATGAGTAGAGAATATGTATTGAAACAGATTTTATATGGTATCAAAGATCAATATGATGTAGTCATCATTGATTGTATGCCATCATTGGGAATGATTACGATTAATGCGCTGGCTGCATCAGATGAAGTCCTCATTCCAGTTGAAGCATCCTACCTGCCAATCAAAGGATTGCAGCAGTTGTTAAAAACAATCGGTAAGGTCCGTAAGCAGATTAATCCGAAGCTGCAAGTCGGAGGTATTTTGTTTACGATGGTCGATGCTCATACGAATGATGCCAGAAATAACATGGAACTTCTCAGAAATGTATATGGAAGTCAAATTCATATCTTTGATAATTATATTCCATTTTCTGTAAGAATGAAGGAAGCAGTCAGAGAAGGACAGAGTATTTTCTCTTATGATCCGAAAGGCAAAGCTACAGAAGCTTATCGGAGAGTGACGGAGGAGGTGCTGAAAGATGCCATCTAAAAAAAGAGCAACTCCCATTTCCTTACAGCCACTTGATGCGTTATTTGGAACAAACGAAGAAACAAACAATGGAATTTGTGAGATAGAAATAGGAAGCCTTCATCCATTTCCAAATCACCCGTTTCAAGTAAAAGATGATAAGAAAATGGAAGAATTATCAGAAAGCATTACACAATATGGCGTGTTGGTTCCTGGTATTGTGCGATTGAGAGAGTCCGGTGGTTATGAGCTGGTAGCTGGTCATAGGCGAAAACGAGCATGTGAACTTGCGGGATTAGAGAAAATGCCTGTTATCATCAAAGATCTTACAGATGATGAAGCGACGGTGATCATGGTAGATTCCAACATTCAACGAGAAGAGCTGCTGATCAGTGAAAAGGCATTCGCTTATAAAATGAAATATGAGGCGTTAAAGCGTCAGGGAAAACGGTCTGATTTAACTTCTTGCCAAGTTGGCAAGAAGTTGGCGGCAGAAGAAGTCAGTCAGAATACAGGAGATAGTTCCAGACAGATTCTTCGATATATTCATCTGACAGAGTTAATCGCAGAACTTTTAGAACTGGCAGACGAGAAGAAGCTTCCCTTTAATACAGCTGTTGAAGTTTCATATTTGAGAAGTGAAGAACAACAGATATTGCTTCAGTATATGAGTAATCACAATATGGTACCGTCTATGAAGCAGGCAAAGGAATTGAAGCAGATTGCAAAAGAGCAGATGTTGACATATTCAGAGATTGACCAGATCTGTATGAATGAAAGTACTGAGAAAGTACAGGTACAGATTCCGGCGAAAAAGCTGAAACAGTATTTTCCTGAGTCATATTCTAAAGCTCAGATGGAAGAAGTGATATTTATGCTCCTGGCATCATGGGCAGAAAAACAATAATATGATATGCGAAGTTGGACAGAAGGAATGAAAAGATGATGATAGAAGATGTAATTAAAAAATCAATACTGCCACTGGCATTTATGCTATTCTGGTTCTGGATGGTATCCACCATCATGAAAGTCAGTGGACAGACAGACTTATTCTGGTGGATATTTCTTTCCGGACTTCCATTTGGAATACATAAAATGCGGCTGGTCCTGATTCCAAAAGGAATGGATATAACAGCAACACTTGGGATGGCTGCATTAAGTGTCATCATTGGAGCTTTGATTGGAAGTATCATGATTCCAGTGTATGTAATCCGTGCGGTATACGTTTTCTTACGATATATCATCGGAAAATAATTGAATATTTGATAAGAGGCAGGCTTGCGAAAATAAAATCGTAAGCTTGCCTCTTTTTTTTGTACCCAAAATCAGGCAATTCAGGGGAAATCCCTTTTGCAAATATATATACTTGGAGGATTTTTAAGATGAGAGAACGAATTGAAAGTAAGCATGTAACAAAAGAAATCAAAAGTCAGATGCCAGTGATTCCGGTGGAAATTGTTAAGGAAAGAGGCTGTACGTTCTGCCCGTATTATCTGGGCAATTATGAGAAACAGCCACGCTGTATGATGAAAACCTGTGCCTGGGATGATGAAAATGAACGTTTCCATCCAGTTCTTCGTGAACTGATTCCATATTACAAAGAGAAGATGGAAAAAGCAGAAGAGAAGTTCTTGGCAATGAAAAAGATTTACACAACGCTGTTAGGAATGTTTGCCGATGAAATGAAGCAGGAAGAGTTGGAAAAAGATGAATGTTACGGATGTGCCTATGGAAAATGTGGACCATGTATCGGTATCTGTTACAAATCAATGAAAGCATAGGAGGGTTAAGCCAATGAATACAACAGTTATTTCCGGGCGATTGGTAAGAAATCCCGGATACAATGAAGTGGAGAATGAAAAAGGACTTCATAAGATTGCCAAGTTTGTTCTGGCAGTCAGAAGAAATTATTCCGATGAAGTCAGTTTTATTCCGGTAAAGGCTTTTGCAAAGAAAGCAGAATTTGCCAGAGATTATCTGATGCAGGGAACGAAGGTCATGGTGGAAGGCGAGATTGTCACAGGTAATTATGAAGATAAGGATACTGGGAAAAAGATCTATACCACTGAAGTGTATGCAAACCGGATTGAATTCGCAGGTGCAAAAATGGTTGACAGACCACCGTTTCCAGAAGATGCGGAAGGGTTCTTAGAGATCCCAGAGGGCATGGAAGAGGAAATGCCGTTTAGATAGAGGAGGATAAAAGATGGTTTCAGTAGATCAGGCGTATATGGTAGGGCATATGAAAAATGCCGATGGAAGTATCAATAACAAAAATGTAGTGCTGTCAGCAGCATGTGAAGCAGCGGAACTGTTCCAGTGCATGATGTCAGTAAACCAGAAACTGGAGGACTGGCAGAGATTTAATCACACTTTGGAGATGCATCTTAGAAGTGTGGAATGTGAGAAAATCCATGATATCTGTCAGGCGGTATATGGAATGAAACATCCGTCCGATGAACTGGAAGGATTGTATCTGGCAAGAGAGGATGAACAGATATGCCTGCTGTACTATCAGGTATTTGTAGGGATGCTGGAAATCAATATTAATTCAGCCGAAGTGCTGTACAAAAAGAAGGAGGAAATAATCAATGAGTAAGATGGAGTATATGCCGGTAGATTGTTTGCAGGTGCCAAAGATGCTGTTCCAGGTGGAAGAATTCAAAAATCTATCAAATACAGCAAAAATTTTATACAGCTTATTTCTGGATCGTTTGAAATTTGCGGTGCAGAATGGCTGGGTAGATCATAATGGAGATCTGTTTGTTATCTATCCAAAAAGCGAAATGAAGAAAGATCTGAATACGACTCGATATGGCGTAGATCAGGCAGTACAGGAACTTGTTAAGATTGGAAAGCTGGTGCGTATTGTTCAAAACGATGGAAAGGCGAACCACTTTTATATCAATGATATTTATGAAAATGAGATGGAGGAAGAATCAATGATGACATTAGACAGAATTATGGCAAATATGCAGATGGAAGAAAGAGAAATTATCATGGACAAGATGGTGGCAGCATCCAGAGATATTCTGGGAACAATTGCAGATATGGGATATCTGGATGAATATGAGACACCACTGACTCCTATGGAAGAGCGAGGCTATTACGATGAAGAAGGTAATCTTGATATTGATGCCGTAGAAGCCGATGGCTATGAGTTTGGTATGGATCTGGCATTTGGCGTGTTATCTGTTTGTGAAGGAAAGCCTGAACATGTGCTGGAAATTCAGAAATATGTAAATGAACAGTATGAGTGCTGTTCTAATAAGAAGTTTATGAAAGTTCTGGAAACAATCGCACGAATGAATGGAAACGAGGAGGTTTATATCGAGGATATGTATGCCTGCAATAAAGAAGCAAGGAATTATTATCTGAGCGAGTTAATGATGTGCTTCAACTTTGTGTTTAATGAGATGTGTCATGGAACAGGCAGTGCAGCAGGGTGTGATTTTAATAGTGAGGAAGAATAGGAAATAAGCTATGGCAGATTTTGAATATTTCAGAGCAGAAGAATCTGACCAGTTTTCTTTTTTTCGGATCCCCAAAGCTCTGTTCACAGAAAAAGAGTTTGCAAGCCTGTCCACAGACGCAAAGCTCCTTTATGGAATTCTGCTTGATCGAATCAGCCTATCCAAGAAAAATGGATGGATTGACAATGATGGTTATGTCTATATCATTTATACGATCGCAGAATTGCAGGAACTGTTGCGAATGTCGCATACGACAGTGACAAAGCTTCTTTATGAGCTTGACAGTGTGCATGGGATTGGATTGATCGAACGGTATCGGCAGGGGAATAATCGTCCTTCTGTCATATACGTGAAAAATTTTGTGAAACGGAGCAGAGGAAAGCCAGTAAGATACTTTGCTTCTGGAACGCCAGAAACTGGAAATCCAGACTGCAAGGAATTGGAAATCCGGATTGCAAGAAACTGGAAGTCCGGAACGCAAAAAAATAGAAGTCCGGACTGCAAGAATCTGGATGGAAGTAATACTAAGATAAATAAGACTGAAAAGAATCATACTGATAAGAGTAAGGGCAATACTCCCGCTTTGGAAGAAAAATTCAGTCAGTATGGTAGATTTAAAAATGTTGTTCTGTCGGAAGCTGAACTGCAGGAGCTGATGACGCTATTTCCATGGGATTACCAGAAACGGATTGATCATCTTTCTGTTTATATGAAATCCAGTGGAAAAGAATATCAGAACCATTTTGCAACAATCTGTCTTTGGGCAGAAAGGGATGGAACCAGGATAGGAATGGATAAATATGAATTTCAGGAAGGAGAAAGCCTGTGATGGAAAATAAAGTAACAGCAGATTATGTGGACGAAGAGGGATGTCTTCATTGTGGCATCTGTGGAAAAAGAAAACAGATGAAAGTCAGTCTGATGGGATTTGAGCATGTAGTGTCTTGTTTGTGCGAATGCGAGGTGAAAGCCAGACAGGAACTGGATGAAAAGATGCAGCGGGAAGAAGCACAGCGACTGCTTTATCAGAGAAAATCCGTCGGACTTCGGGAAAGAAGATTCTGGGAATGGAAATTTGAAAATGACAACGGAAGCAACCAGAAGATACTAATTGCCAGGCAGTATGTAGAAAACTGGACAGATATGAAGAGAAAAAATGTAGGATTGCTTTTGATGGGACCAGTTGGAACCGGGAAAAGTTTCTTTGCAGGCTGTATTGCAAATGCACTTTTGGAACAGGGAGAACGTGTCATGATGACAAATTTTTCCAGGATCCTAAATGAAATGACCAGCTATCAGGCAGATAAGAACCAGATTATACAAAATCTTGTGGATTATCCGTTGCTGATTATTGATGACTTGGGAATAGAACGAAATTCCGAGTTTGCTTTGGAGCAGGTCTATAATGTGATAGACAGCCGCTATTGTAAAATGCTTCCGCTGATCGTAACAACGAATCTGGGACTGAATGAAATGAAATCCACAGATTTAGATACTGCCCATCAGCGTATTTATAGCAGAATACTTGAAATGTGTGTTCCCATCTATTGTGGTGGAGAAGATAAGAGAAAAGAAGAAGGGACAGAAAAACTCGTACAGGTACAGAGCCTGATTACCGGTTAATCTGTCCTTTTTTATTGAAAGGGGGTGATTGCCATGATTACAGATCTGGACAGCAGTTAAATCGCTGAAAGGAGGGAAAAGTCATGCAGGAAGAGGTAACTCAGAAAACGGTCACGTTCTGTATTCGGACTACCAAAATCACAGCAGACCTGTTGAGAAAGGTTCTTGCTGCGTATCTGCGGCATCATAAGCAGAAATCGGTAGAGAAGAAAGCACAGAAAAATCAGCCGAAACAGGGAAAGGTCACGGTAAAAGAGCTGGCAAAGCAGAATGCCGGGATGGTCAATATCGAGATCACGAACAAAAATATCAAGTCCTTTGAACGCTATGCCAGAAAATATGGAATTAACTATGCTCTGAAAAAGGACAAGAGCAAAGAGCCGCCAGTTTATCTGGTATTTTTCAAAGGACGTGATCAGGATGCCCTCAATGCTGCTTTCCGTGAGTTTTCCCAGAAACAGATTCAAAAAGCGAATAAACCTTCGATTCACAAGCGTCTGGCAGCTTACCGGGCAATGATGCCAAAGAAGACGAAGGACAAAGTAAAGAACCGGCATCAGGAGCAGAGTCGATGAAGAAACAGATCGGCAAACCTCTGATGCAGAAGTGGAAGAATAAGATCGGGGTCAGGCTGTCCGCCCTGGATAAAAAGAAACTGGTTCTTACCAATCTCCCATATGCTCTGGCTGCGTTCTATGCAGACCGGGCATTTTTTCTTTACCGGAATAGTCCGGGAGAAGATATGGGGAACAAACTCTTATATGCTATGGAACACGCAGATCGGATTTTTGCTGGTTTTGTGTTAAGCAATAACTGGAAAGATCTGCTGGCAGGGATTACGGTTGCAGTCGTTTTGAAAGTGCTGGTTTGGCAGAAACAGTCAGATGCAAAGAAACTCCGAAAAGGAATCGAGTATGGTTCAGCCAGATGGGGAAACGCTGAGGATATCAAACCTTATATGTCGGAAAATCCGTGGATGAACATTCCATTGACAGCAACAGAAGCACTGACGATGGAGAGCAGACCGAAGCAACCGAAATATGCAAGAAATAAAAATATTGTAGTTATCGGCGGCAGTGGTTCCGGTAAGACACGTTTTTTCGTAAAACCATCGGTCATGCAGATGAACTGTTCCATGGTCATTACAGATCCCAAAGGCACTCTGATCGAGGAGTGCGGGAAGATGTTAGCAAAGGGACCGCCGAAGAGGGATAAAGATGGAAATGTCATCAAAGATAAATCCGGGAAAGTGGTATATGAGCCTTATGTGATTAAGGTTTTGAATACGATCAACTTTTCTAAGTCTCTTCATTACAATCCATTTGCTTATATACGGTCTGAAAAAGATATCCTGAAACTGGTGACGACAATTATTGCAAACACCAAAGGGGAGGGAGAAAAATCTTCCGAGGATTTCTGGGTGAAAGCGGAGAAACTGCTGTACACAGCACTGATTGCCTTCATCTGGTATGAGGGTGATGAAGAGGAGAAGAATCTGAATACTCTTCTGGATCTTCTGAATGAAAGTGAAACCCGTGAAGAGGATGAAACTTACCAGAACCCGGTAGATATGATGTTCCAGGAACTGGAAGAAAGAGATCCGCAGCACTTTGCGGTCAGACAGTATAAAAAATACAAAATGGCGGCTGGTGTAGTAAGTTTGAAGAGACTTCTTAATCAATCAAATTTAAAGAGTTGGAGCTCCAAAATGATTAAAAAGTCTCTTGAGGCTTATTTTTTTACCTTAAAGAACAAAATTGTATTTTGTAAAAAACAATTTCAAAACATGTCCGTATTTTGTTTCGTCAGTACAGAGATTGTGTAAGGAACTTTAAAAAGATGACACGAAATCAAAAAAGATGCAGTAAGGGGGCTGTAAAAAGACCTCTGAGCATTTCGTTTAGTGTAAGAATCTTTTTTACTTCTTACACGAACCTTGAAAACGAAACAGCCTGCCCGTAGTGATACCAGAACTGAATAGGCATTCAGCGTGTCTTTTTTGGTTAATACGTCCCGGAAACATCAGAACCCGGTACAGGAACGGATATGGGATGAGAACAGGCAATTAATAAACAAAGGAAGGAGGACATCTGACTATGACAGAGAAACAGGGATTCATGACAGCGTTGTATGAACGTCTTAGTCGTGATGATGAATTAAACGGGGAATCCAACAGTATTTCAAACCAGAAGAAACTGCTGGAACAATATGCAAAAGAACATGGATTTACCAATCTTGTTCATTTTACTGATGATGGTATCTCCGGTACAAGATTTGATCGCCCAGGCTTTCTTGCCATGATGAAAGAAGTAGAGTCGGGGAAAGTCGGAACGATTCTGATTAAAGATATGAGCCGAATGGGAAGAGATTATCTGAAAGTCGGACAATATATGGAATTGCTGCGACAGAAGAATGTCCGCCTGATTGCAGTCAACGAGAATGTAGACAGCTTCCGGGAGGACGATGATTTTACTCCATTCCGAAATATCATGAATGAATGGTATGCAAGGGATACCAGTAAAAAGATAAAATCCACTTTCAAGGCGAAAGGAAAATCCGGCAAGCATGTGGCAAGTACAACACCATATGGGTATCTGAAAGACAAGGATGACCCGAATGTATGGATTGTTGATGAAGAAGCAGCTGTAGTTGTACGGAGAATCTTTCACATGACAATGGATGGGTACGGACCATATCAGATTGCCAAGGCACTGAAAGAGGATAAGGTTGAGATACCAGCGGTTCATATGGCAAAGAAAGATGCCGGATTATGGAAAGGCAGAGTAGAAGAAATCAAAGATCCTTATGGCTGGGGCTCTTCTACTGTTGCAGGCATTCTGAAGAAAAGAGAGTATCTTGGTCATACAGTGAACTTCAAGACCAGAAAACATTTCAAGGATAAGAAAAGCCATTACGTATCTGAAGATAATTGGACGGTGTTTGAGAACACGCAGGAAGCCATTATAGATCAGGAAACTTTTGACAATGTACAGAGAATCCGAAGCAATGTGAGAAGATATCCAGATGGATGGGGAGAAGCCCACCCCTTGACAGGTCTGATGTATTGTGCAGACTGTGGTTCCAAAATGTATGTCCATCGAGTAAATAATGGCAAGCGAGTACCACAATATACTTGTTCTGCATATTCTAAAGTTCCGGTTGGAACACTCTGCCAGACACAGCACAGAATTAATGCTGATGTGGTTATGGAGCTGATTAAGGAACTTTTAAAGGCTGTTGCGGAGTATTCACAGTTGAATCGTGAAGAATTTTTGGAGACAGTAAAAAAGGCACAGACTTCACAGCAGTCCAGTGAGATCACAAGATTGAAAAGCAGATTGGCAGAGGCAAAAAAGCGTGTGCAGGAACTGGAAAAACTGATCTGCAGAATTTATGAGGACAATATTCTTGGCAAGCTGCCAGATGAACGCTATGCGATTCTTGATGGACAGTATTCTAAAGAACAGAAAGATTTGTCGGCAGAAATTGCAGATATGGAAGCTGAATTATCAGGCTATGAAGAAGGTCGCAGATCAGCGGAGAAGTTTATTGCTCTGGTTGATAAATACCAAAATTTTGAGGAATTGACCACTTACATGCTGAATGAATTTGTAGAAAAGATTGTGGTGCATGAGCGTGACCGGAAAGGAAGCGTTGAGACGACACAGGAAGTGGAAATCTATTTTAACTTCATCGGCAGATATTTACCGCCACATTTCGGTGAGGTGAAAATGACACCGGAAGAAATTGAAGAAATGGAAAAACGGGAAGCCAGAAAAGACAGGCTTCACCAGAATTACCTGAGAAGAAAAGCAAATGGAAAGCAGCAGGAATACTATGAACGGACAAAGGCAAAAAAGAAAGCCGAACTGGATGCAAAAAAAGAAGAGATCCGGCAGGAAGATATTGCAAAAGGTGTGTTCATTCCGCTATCACTGCTTCCCCCAGCAGAACCGAAGAAAGGAGTTGCATCAGCATGAGCAAATTAGAAAGAATCATTCACGATAACAGTAATGGTCTGGATTATATCCTTGTCGGGGAAATCTATCTGCCACTGATCGCAGTACCCGAAGAGAAAAGAGAGATTGGTTTTTATGGAAGTCTTCACAGAAACTATCTGAAAGATTACAAGAGTGGCTTGTATTCCTATCTGACATTGAGTGGTAAGCTCTGGACGTATCTCGCAGATCTGAATGAGCAGTGTTTGGAACGCAGGGATTTCCTCATGGAACAGATTATGGAGCAGGAAGGCATTACGGAAGAATTGAAAAGCAGAGATCAGATGGAATGGGTTCGCCGGGCAAACAATGCAAGAAGCCGGGTAGATGAAATTATTTTAAATGAACTGGTGTATGTGTAGGAGGGACTTATGAGATACTGGATTGAATATGCAGACGGAAGATGTTGTAATTTTGCAAACAGCAGAAAAGATTTACTGGACTGGCTGAAACTTTTGAAAGATGAAAAAATCGTTGATATCCGAAAGATTTACAAAAGCGGTGTGACAGATTCTGTGATAGACAGCTATCGTAGTTATCTGAAACAGTGAAAGGGGTGGACAGTCATGGTTGTTGTAAGAATTATTGTGAAAATCGTATTACTGCCAGTGCGTATATGCCTGACAATGATACAACTGGTGGTTATGTTCTTCACATGGCTGTCGGCAACGGTATTTCATATCCTGTCGGGGATCATCTGCATTACAGCAGTTTTAGGGTATGGATTCGGACAGGAGACAGGCACAGAAGCGGTCAGGATGCTTGTGGCAGGTTTTATACTTTATATCCTGCTGTGCTTTCTGGCTGGGCAGTGGTGTGGCTGGAAACAATCAAAATCAGATTGATGAAGTAGACCACTGGAGAAAGGAATAGGATTCTTAAATGAAGATTACAAAAGAGATTGAAGAATTTATCAACCTGACCATAACGGAGCATATGGGAAAAGAGTATGCAGACTGGAAACTGAGCCAGCCGTCTGTGACAGAACCAGATGAAGTTGAGGAAGAATATAAAAAAGTGATTGCCACACTTCCACAGAAACAGGAAGAGGCCATTACAAAATATTGCGACCAGATATTTAACAGTGGAGCAGAGACAGAAGAATTTTTCTACCGGTTGGGACTGAGGGACGGAATGAAACTTAGGAAGAATGTTAAAATGGTTCTGAAGCAATTATCAGAATGATACATACAGGAATTATCTGAAAAGTGAATGAGTAAAGGAAAGGGCATTAACCGTAAAAAGTTAGTGCCCTTTGTTTTACCCATTTTTATATTTTCACAAAATCCGATGCAGAGGATTTTTGAAAAACAGACGGAACGGAGATCCTGCTGAAGGGACAGCGGCAGGAGTTACGTTTTGTCTGCTGGGAGTACAGAGGGCTGGAAGTCCTTTGTGCCCAGATTGCAAAGAGCGGCAGCATCTTGCTGGGGTTAAGGGGCAAAGCCCTTAGCAGGTTAAGGGCGGCAGCCATTGCCCAGTGATATGGCGTTTCGCCATATGGTACTGGGTACTGTCTGTAACGGGGACAGAGACTTTTGGAAGCTTCGCTGCAATCCCCTCCGGGGAAACAACTTGAAAAAAGGAGAGATGTGAATTGAAAGGCACAAGGCATAACGGCAGATCTGGGAAAGACGGTGTTTACAATCCGCTTCACAATGACCGGAGATTTGACCCGGAACACAGTGAGCATATTGACAATGAACGTGTCCGTCAGAATATTTACTGGGACTGCTATCAGGGATATACCACAATGGCAGACCGGGGAAAAGAGGATAATTTTTCTTTTAACCAGATTGAGATGGCATACTATGTGGATCATTACAGCGATTATGTGATTAACCAGAATAAACGTCATGAGAAAGCAAGACACCCCGACAGATGTAAAGGGGTGGAAGATGTTCTGAAAAATAAAAAGACCTGTCCGGAAGAAAGTATCTATCAGCTTGGGACGATAGATGAACACGCTTCTGTGGAAACGCTGGTTTTGGTTTTTGATGAATTCAAGAAAGAGTTCGATGAGCGGTTTGGTTCTAATGTGCATATCATTGACTGGTCACTGCACATGGACGAAGCGACTCCGCATATTCATGAGCGTCATGTATTCGATGCTACGAACCGGTATGGGGAGATTGAACCGAAACAGGAAGCGGCACTGGAAGAACTTGGCTTTGAACTTCCGAATCCGGAAAAGAAAAGATCAAAGACAAATAACCGTAAGGTTGTTTTTGATTCTGCCTGCCGGACAATGTTCCTGGATATCTGTAAACGTCATGGACTGGAAATTGACGAAGAACCGTCCTATGGAGGAAGGCAGTATCTGGAGAAACAGGACTATATCCGAATGAAGCAGAAAGAAGAGATTGCGGTTCAGCAGGAAATGCTCAATCAGCAGAGGGATAAGGTCAATGCGAATCATCTGGAACTTGCAAGGCAGTCAAACCATGTCAGGGCAAATGAAAAGGTTATCCAGTCACAGAAAGAAAAAATAGAACAGCAGGAAAAAGAATTTAAAGAAAATTTCATTTCCAATTCTGACCGGATTCTAAGTCAGGGCGAGCTGATTGAAGAACAGAGAGAGGAACTGCAACAGCTTACCCTCCGTATTGAAGATGTGGAAACCTTGCTTGACGAAGTATCCAGTGAAGCCTATGACAAGGCTGTGGATAAAGTCGCAGAGGAAACAATGCGGGCTACCAGAAAAGATGACATTCGTCTTGCGGAAGATTCTAAGAGATGGATTCAGAGTCCGGAACGTAAGGCATCACGAAAAGAAAAGGAATATGCGATAAACAGGCTGGACGGTCTGATTAAAAAAATCGAATATGCGATGGAAAAAGCTGTTGTGAGGGTTGTCCGTCAGTTAAAACAGCCAGAGAAGAAAAAAGCCGTTGTAGAAGAAATCAAAAAAGAAGTGAAGCCGTCAATCAGAGAAAAACTTGCATTGAACGTAGCAAAGATTCAAAGAGAAGAGGCAGAGAGAAAACAACTGAATAAAGGAAGATCACATTCCAGTGATCTGGAACTATAAGGGCATTTTGTTGATTCCGTAAGGACAGGACAAAGTGCTTTTTTGTTTTTTGTGAAAACTTGCTTCCCAGATTTGGGAAGCAGATTTAAGAAAGAGAGGAAACGAATTGGGATTATTTGATGAAGTAAAACAGAATGTGACCGTCCGGCAGGCTGCGGAGAGGTATGGGTTAAAGCCCAACAGGAGCGGACTGATCCGCTGCATTTTCCATAATGACAAATCACCCAGCATGAAAGTTGACCGGAGATATTATTGTTTCGGGTGTGGCTGTACAGGAGATGCCATTGATTTTACGGCACAACTGTTTGACATTGGATTGAAAGATGCAGCCATGAAGCTGGCAGATGATTTTGGGATTCCTTATTCCGGCAGGGACAGGGGATCACCGCAGAACAGGAGAAGCGTTTCAGCAAAAAAGCCAGAGCCGACACCAGAAGAACTTTGGCAGAAAAAACATCTGAGATGCCTGAGAGCCTATCTGGATTATCTGAGCCTGCTTCTGGAATGGAAAGAACAGTATGCACCAAAAACACGGACAGAAGAATGGCATGAAAAGTTTATGACTGCTCTCAGGGAGTTGTCAGTTGTTGAGTATTATCTGGATATCCTGCTCTTTGGGGACAGGGCAGATAAGGAAGCACTTGTAAAAGAAAAATGGAAGGAGGTGGAGCGGATTGAGCAATGCGAAAGAGAAGATAAAGGAGATCGCCACAAAAGAACAGAAAGATGCCATGAAAGAAATGTTCCGGATGGTAGATAAAAGCAAAGTCGATGAAGTGAAACAGATGCTGGAATATACACAGAAAGGAACTGCGAAAGCAACGGTTGGAAATTATATGGTTGTGCTGAGAAATGATCCGCTTGTGCGTGAGAGTATGAAATACAACAAGCTGACAGGCAGGATTGATATTGTAAAAAAACTCTGGTGGAATGAGGAAGTCTGCAAGCTGGATGATGATGGCAGGACTTATTTCTACTATTTCTTTGAACGCTATTACAAACTCACAAGTGAAAAATGTATGGATAAGGCACTTCGCATAGAAGCCAACAGCCGGGCATACCACCCGATCTGTGAGTATCTGGAACAACTGGAGTGGGACGGGCAGGAGAGAATCCGTTATGTTCTGCAACGGTATATGGGGGCAGATGCTTCGGATTTTGTCTATGAGGTTGTGAAGCACTTCCTGATGGAAGCATTAAGCAGAATCTACCGCCCCGGTTGTAAAGCAGATGAAATGCTTTGTCTGGTAGGTCAGCAGGGAGCCGGAAAATCCACATTTTTCCGTTTTCTTGCATTGAACGATGACTGGTTTTCTGATGATCTGAAGCAGTTGAATGACAGTAAGATATACGAGCATCTCCGGGGACACTGGATTATGGAAATGTCGGAGATGATTGCTGCAATCAGTGCAAAGAGCAATGAGGAAATCAAGTCATTCCTGACCAGACAGAAAGACACTTACCGGAACCCTTATGATAAATATGAGGAAGACCGGAAGCGTCAGTGTATCTTTGCAGGTTCAACGAACACAAGGCAGTTCATTCCTTTTGACCGTACCGGGGCAAGACGGTTCCTGCCGATTGCTATAGACAGCAGTAAGGCAGAGAAGCATATCCTCGATGATGAAAAAGAAGCCAGATCCTATTTTGACCAGTTGTGGGCAGAAGTAATGGAAATCTACTGGTCAACGGAGAATAAGAGCAGCCTGTTGAAGTTCTCAAAGGAAATGGAGCAGGAGATCAGTGAATACCGAAAACAGTTCACACAGGAAGATACGATGGCAGGAATGATACAAGGCTGGCTGGACGCTTATAAAGGTAGTCATGTATGTTCCGTCCAGATCTGGAAAGAAGCCTTTGACCATTTTGACCGGGAGCCGAAAAAATTCGAGACAAATGAGATCTGTTCCATTATGGATACGCAGATCACTGGCTGGAAGAGAGCCGGAGTCCACAGATTTTCAAAGGAAGGATATGGCAGACAGAGAAGCTGGATCAGGGAAGGAGCAGAAGAAGAGGGTGGCAACGAACCGGATAAAGATGGATTTACAAAGCTGACGAAAGCAGAACAGTTGGAGCTGCCATTTGATCTGCCCGACAGAGAGAAAGGCTGATTTTGATGCCGAAAGGCTACTGATTACCCGGAAATTTACTGCTTGTTGACATTTTTGTTGACACCAAAATCCTTTGTATTTACCGGTGTTTCAGCTACTTTTTAACAGGTGTCAACAAGAACATTCAAAAAACTTTTCAATAGTATTTTGGAAAACAGAAATAACTACCCGAAAAAAGTTTCAAACCCTATGTTGACACTTGCGTTGTCAGCGTGCCGATAAACTCCCGGCAGGGACAGAAGCAAACCTCTCTCTGTCGGGCACAGGAAAGAAAGGAAATAGATGATTATGGAAAAAATGATGAATAAAAAAACAGAGGGAAACACATTTACAAAGAAAATCGGGCAGACAGTATATGTTGTCCGCTATCATTTCAATGAAGATGCAAAGGAAACCATGCAAGAAAAGATTAACCGGATGCTGGTTACAGAAGCAAGCCGAAAGGCAATGCAATAGATGGGGGCAGAGACAATTGGAATTGAGATATGTTTGAAAATGTGATATGATTTGAGCAACAAATTAGAAGTTATAAAGGAGAAACACTATGGGATTATTTGGTAAAAGCAAAAAAGAGCGAGAAAAAGAGTATATGAACAGATTAGATGTTCCATTATGTTTAAAAGAAGACTTTGAATTGATTATTGATGATGTATTTACAATTATGGGGGGTGGAACAGTTGTCACAGGAAACATATCAACAGGAATGTGTAGAGAAGGAGAAAATGCGTGTGTTTATAAAACAAATGGAGGTGTATTAGAGACTATAATTACTAACATCGATATACATACAAAAGAACGAAAATCAAATGGTTGTGGATATAAAACAGAACATGTTGGACTTGGGTTAAGAGGAGTTTCTAAGGAACAATTAGAAAAAGGAGATAGAGTGATTGTAAAGAATGCCAATATGTATGGAATGTAATTACAAATTCAAGTTTGCAGAATCAAGAAAACTGGAATTTGAGGTGATGAAACTATGACAGAAATACAAATTGCATGGTTAGAATTGATGACAGTTGGAGGTCTTGGTGTAATATTGGTTTTACTAGGAGTTACTTTCAATATCATTGTAAAAAGACAGAATCAATTGTGTACAAAGCAGACAGACGGTATTGTTAAACAATATGGGTTTCCGGGAAATGGAAGGGTGTATCCAATCGTGGAGTACTTTGTGAATGGAACTTGTTATAAAACAAAGAAAATATTTTGTGGAATTAAAACAACGCAAATATCTGGAGTACCCGTACCGGTGAAATCAGAAGTCTATGAAGATGAAAAAGGCTGGCTACATGTAAAAACTGGATCCATTGCAAATTTGCGTCAACTTGCAGAGCAGTTGTGGCCTATCAACAGTAAGATGACAGTTTATTATAATCCAAACAATCCTAAAAAGTGCTATGTTGATAGACCAATTTCAAAAAGTTTTACTTCCATGATGTTTATCATAATGGGAATAGTAACGATACTCTTGAGTGTATTGGTATTCTTTTTGATGCAGCTATAAATTACAAAAGATAATTGGTAATCAGACAAAATTCAAGTTTGTAGAATTATAAAGGAATAATATTATTTTAAATGAGCTGTTCGGATTAAATGCGTTGCCCTCTAACGGGTCAAGGATGAACCATGATACAATCAAACTTGAGTATGGTATTAAACATCAAAATATTCGTAATTTCCTTTTAGTTAAGAAACAAATATAGTAAGAGCAAAATATCGCTCTTTTTTCATTCAAAAATAAGTTATACTAGAAACAGAGGTGATATCCATGATTAACAATAAAGAGAAAAAAATGATTCAAAGATATTGTATATATCCAAAGATTGCAGTGGTTGCACTCATCTTTTCATTTGTACAATGTGCATTAATAGTACCATTAGAGATGATAGATGATTTAGTATTCCAAAACAAAGGTTTTCAGCCTACAGGGATGTTTACTGCATTAGGATTTGTCATTATATATGTTATTATATTCTGTTTCTGTGCACTTGCCCCTAAGTTTGGAATGAACGGTAAGAAATGGAAATCTCTTATAGGTAGATTAAATGTGAAACAGTCAGAAACAGATTATTCTAAAGAGGTATCTGCTGCTTTGGCGTCACAAGCTGTTGGTCGATTCCTTAAAGAAAGTGATAATGATACTGCAAAGAATATAGGAAGTGCTATGCAGGTGGCTGGTGCAGTAAGTACAGTCTCTACATCTATAGATATGTTATCTGAAGCAGGAAGTAATGCCGAGAACATGGCACATGCTTATAGAATCCCTATTCCTGATATAAAAAAACAACTCATTGCCTTTGCAGTTATCCCAATACTTATTGTAGTCGGTACTTATATACCTCAATATATAAAAGGAAAGCAGGCAATGGATCAAAGAATTGCAGCTTCTGCAAAACAAGTAGAAATAGTAAAAAAGGCATTAGAACCTGTATGTGTAAGAGTACATGCAGACAATCCAAATGAATCACGTAGTAGATCAAGTTATACTGTTATGGGATATTTAAGAGATTCAGGTGCTACTGATTGTTATGTTCATGTTCAAGTCAATAATAGTGGTACTATCATCAATATCTCATATGTAGAAGGTGTGGATATTAATAAGAGTTTAGAAGAGAATTTAATGCAGACAGAAAAAGATTTTGCGACATTACAAAAGTCTTTTGAGAATTTAAATGTATCCGTATCTAATCCTGAGATATTATCTTATCAGGCTATTCCACAACAATTTAAAGATGAATTTCTAAATGGGACATTTTATAAGAGTTTCCGTTTCTATGATCAGGATGCGCCTATCAGTTTGTCTTGTTCATTTGATACAGAGACAGAAGATCAGTTTGATGAATATACAAGACCTAAAATTCATTTCTTCTTAGGATCAAAATAGACACCTTATGAATAATAAATTTGATGAACAAAATGATACAGTCAAATTTCAGTTGTTAAACTTATTAATATTTTATCACAGGCACACCTGAAATTCTATTTAAATTCATTTGCTTTGAGGATGCAGAATGATTTAAATATCCCAACATAGGCATACTTCTTATTGGACACGGAATCTTTCTTGTAAGAAAATTGGCAGTTGTATATAATAGTTACAGACCACAGAAAAAGTGGAATAAGCAGAGGAAAATGGATGATTATGAATTACGAAGGTATTTTAGAGTTTAAAGGAACATGGAGAAGGTATCAGGCAAGGGTTTTGGAACACGCAGACAGGTACATGGCAGATGGAAAAATACATATTGTAGCGGCACCCGGATCCGGGAAAACGACATTGGGAATTGAACTGATCCGCAGGATGAACGGAAAAGCACTGATTTTGGCACCATCCATTACGATCCGGGAGCAGTGGATCGCAAGGATTGAGGAAGCTTTTTTATGTGAGGGCATACAGGGGGAAGATTATCTTTCACAGAATTTAAAACAGCCAAAGGCGATCACGGTTGCAACCTATCAGGCATTACACAGTGCCATGACAAGATTTCAGGGAATACAGGAAGATGCAGGTGAGGATAGTGGCACAGGCACAGACGAGTGCCCGGCGAAAACAGAGACAAAGGAAGTAGATTACAGCGGTTTTGATCTGGTTGGGACGATGAAAGAGGCTGGGATCGAAGTACTCTGTCTGGATGAATGCCACCACTTGCGAAGTGAATGGTGGAAAGCATTAGAAGAATTCAAAAAACAGGTGAATAACCTTAAAATCATCGCTTTGACAGCAACACCACCATATGATTCCACACCGGCTATGTGGACGCGGTACATGAATATGTGTGGAGAGATCGATGAAGAGATTACGATACCGGAGCTCGTAAAAGAGGGAAGCCTCTGTCCGCATCAGGATTATGTTTACTTCAACTATCCAACAAAAGAAGAAGAGAAGGAAGTCAGACGTTTTGAAGAACGCAGTAAAGCAATGACAGAAAAAATCATGCGGGATACTCAGTTCCTTACGTACGTAAGAAGCCATAAGGGGTTCAGTGGACAGCTCTCAGATGATCTGCTTCTGGATAATCCGGCATATCTGGCATCACTGTTGATTTATTTACAGAGCAAAAATATTGCAATTCCGTCCAGATTACAGAGGCTTTTGGGGGCAAAAAAATTACCGGACATGAATGTGCAATGGATGGAGCGTCTGTTACAGGGATTCTTGTATGATGATGTGGATTCATACCTGTGTGACAAGACATATCGTGAATTGCTAATTGCTGATTTAAAATCCGACGGTCTGATAGAAAAGAAAAAAGTCGTCATGACGAAAAGTGCGGCAGTGGAAAAAATGCTCACAAATTCCCTTGGAAAATGTAACAGCATCCGTGATATTGTGTTCCATGAATATGAGGCATCCGGTCAGGATTTGAGGCTGCTTGTTTTGACAGATTACATCCGGAAAGAATATGAAAAAGCAATTGGAAATACAGAATATGATGTTAACTCACTTGGAGTGCTTCCGTTTTTTGAGATGCTCCGTCGTGACAATGAAAAGAAAAACGAACAAATCCGTTTTGGGGTGCTTTGTGGAACGATTGTGATCATTCCGGCAGAGGCAAGAGAAGCATTAGAGCAGGCGATCGGAATGAGCGGAAAAGTTACATTCAGCAGGATCGGAAATCTTTCTGAAACAGATTATCTTAAAGTGACAGCGGTTGGAAATGCACATTTTCTCACAGGGGCGGTAACAGATATTTTCTCAAAAGGCTATATGCAGGTGCTGATCGGTACAAAATCGCTGTTAGGGGAAGGATGGGATTCTCCTTGTATCAATTCCCTGATCCTTGCAAGCTTTGTAGGCTCATTTATGTTAAGCAACCAGATGAGAGGGCGTGCCATCCGTGTGATGAAAGAACATCCGGAAAAAACAAGTAACATCTGGCATTTAGTCTGTTTAAGACCGTGGAACGAAGTGCTAAAGGCAGATGACAATCAGATCAGTGAAGATTACAGTATGCTGGAGCGAAGGATGGAACATTTTCTCGGTCTGCATTATACAGAAAATACGATTGAAAATGGAATGAAACGGTTGTCAGTTATTAAAACGCCATTTAATAAAACGAATATTGACAGGATTAACAGACAAATGCTGAAAATGTCGGGGCAGCGCGATACGTTAAAAGAACGTTGGAACAGTGCACTTGCAGTCTATGACAAAATGGATATTGTGGATGAGACAGAAGTAAAAGACAAATTTGTCACAAGTGTTGTTTTCTGGGATGCGATTCTTACAATGATCCTGTCAGGAATTCTGTGTCTGATCGGGGCAATTGGGGCAGGTATTGTTGCTGCAGCGTCCCAAAATGGTATCCTGGCCGGAACCTGTTACTTCTTCATTGCTGCCGGACTGGCTGGAATTATGATACGTTTCCCGAAAATTTTCATGTTGGGAAGTCCGCTAAAAAGATTAAAGGCATTTGGAAATGGAATCCGCAAAGCATTAGAGGAGCAACAGCTTCTGGAAGAAACACACTGTAAAGTTGAGACAGAATCAAACGGACCGGATAACCATATTATTTATCTGTCCGGTGGAAGCGGCAGGGATAAAGCGTTGTTCGCACAGTGTGTCAATGAATTTTTTGATGTGATCGACAACCAGCGTTACATACTTGTGAAAAAGAAGGGACACAAAGGACTGAATGGTTTCTATGCCATTCCAAATTGTTTTTCGAAAAAGAAGGAGGATGCGGAACGTTTTGCAAAATGCATGCATCCGTATATCGGAAATTATGACTGTGTGTATACAAGAAATGAAAAAGGAAGGGAACTTCTGTTAGAAGGCAGGGTGAAGGCACTTGCCAATCGGGAGGAGCGGTGCATTTCCCACAAAAAAGTAAAAGGGGCGTTAGAGTAGAAAACATATTGACAACGAAATATAAAAAATTTGTAGAATTCAAAATTTAATATGAAATGTGAGATAGAGCGTATGGAAATAAACTATACGTTCTATTTTTTTGCCTTTTTGAGAAAAATGATTAAAAAACTATTGACATTTTGTTACTGGCAAAACGGCGAAGTCGATTTTGATTTCCTGTGGTGCCAGACTTGCCCCATTTGATATCGCAGAGCTTCGTGAGATCATGTCTTACGATGAAATGGAACTGGATAAGATCGGAGACAGGAAAACAGCCTTGTTTCTGATTATGTCCGATACGGATACCACATTCAACTTTGTGATTGCGATGCTGCAGTCACAGCTTTTCAATCTGCTTTGCGACAAGGCAGATGATGAATATGGCGGCAGACTTCCGGTGCATGTGCGTGTCATCGCTGATGAGTTTGCCAACATCGGACAAATTCCTCAGTTTGACAAGCTGATCGCAACCATCCGAAGCAGGGAAATCTCTGCTTCTATTATTTTGCAGTCACAGAGCCAGTTAAAGGCAATGTATAAGGATAGTGCAGATACCATTCTGGGCAACTGTGATACGACTTTATTCCTTGGTGGGAAAGAGAAGACCACATTAAAGGAAATGAGTGAGCTTCTGGGTAAGGAAACCATTGACCTGTATAACACTTCGGAGACAAGAAGCAATCAGAAATCTTTTGGACTGAATTATCAGAAACTGGGGAAACAGTTGATGACAGAGGACGAGATTGCAGTCATGGATGGAGGAAAATGTATCCTGCAGATCCGTGGTGCCAGACCATTTTTCTCAGACAAATATGATATTACGAAACACAAAAACTATCGGCTTCTTGCAGATGAAAACGAGAAGAACCGATACAAGGTTGAGAAAGAGTTAAATCCGCAGTACACACCGAAATCTGAAGAAGAGGTGGAAGTAATTCAAGTAGATCTGTCGGAGTAACCTTGGGAATGAACGAAAAATAATAAGGAAAGGAATAACTGACATTAGGTGCGCCGGCTTTTTAGTCGGTGTTTTTTCATTCCCGTAAACACCTGAAAAAAGTCAGTTTTGGTGAATGTATATGGCATTTTTTAGCAGTGCAATTACAACTTTAAAAACTCTTGTAGTCGCAATCGGTGCAGGTCTTGGCGTGTGGGGTGTCGTAAACCTTCTGGAAGGATATGGGAATGACAATCCCGGCGCTAAGAGCCAGGGCATCAAACACTTAATGTCTTCTATGTGAAAAGATTTTAAAGAGAAAATGCACATCCTACGCAGATAACATGACAATTTCATGCAAAGCGAAAGGAGACACCATGAAAATCGAATACACAAAAGTGGGAGACTATTATTTACCGAATCTTTACTACCCGGAGGAAACCAGACCGATTGGCTTATGGGGAATGCTTCGGAAGGAATATCTGAAAGAACATAAATCTGGAACTTATACATATCTTCTTCTGACCGCCAGGCTGGACAGTTATTTGGCAGATCTGAATGAACAGGCACAGGAACGCTTTGAATTGATCGAAACTCAGATGCGAAGTGCGGAGGGAGTTTCCGAGGAACTGAAGAGACAGAATCCTATGGAATGGCTATGCCACTGTAACAATATCCGCAACCGGGCTGCTGAGATCATCAAGCAGGAACTGATTTATGTATAAGGGGGATTCTAGATATGAGAAGAGAACTGATTGAAAGTTATTATGAAGAATACCAGCGGGAGCTGGAAAGATTTCTTGAATCTGACCCGGAGATGTTCACTCTGGAAGCAGAAATTCATCATTACATAGAAATACTGGAACCGGTCCTCAGAGATGGCGGACAGGAGATGTGGCAGACACTGGACAGGATTATTTCAGCGAAAAATGCAATGGAGGGAATTGTGGCAAAAGAAATGTATATCCGGGGATTTCTGGATTATGAAAGACTGGTGTGTGAAAAAGACAGTAAGATCTGAATAATCAGAACATAGACTATATATAACGAGGCTTTTATTGTATAGACAGTAAGAGCCTCATTTAATATAGTTTTCATAATAAAAAACAGGTGGTAGTACGTATTTGCTTTGTGTTATATAAGAATTGGTCTGGCTGAACAATGGTGAAAATTTACTATGATTTTACTTAAATCTGATTGAAGGATGAAAAAGTGATGATATCATATAGTGGGTTGATAGGGTTACAGAAAATGTATTCACAGAGGCAGAGAAGAAATAATGAAAGTAAAAAATGCAGATGAATTTTATAAAATATTAGAAAGAAAGGCTATATATCCGGTATTTCAGCCGATTGTAAATTTACAGACTGGAGATGTGGCAGGATATGAAGCTCTTAGTCGTATCGACAGGCATGATACGACTCTTATGATTTCAGATTTGTTTGTGATTGCTGAACAGGTAGGCTGTGTTTGGAAATTGGAAAAATTGTGCAGAAATAAAGCATTGAAGGCAGCGGCGAATAAACCAGAACATGCAAAATTATTTCTTAATGCAGATGGTAATATCATTCAGGATAAATCGTTCATACAGGGATTTACAAACCGTAAGGCTGCGAAAGCCGGAGTACCGTCCTGTGACATTGTATTTGAAATAACGGAACGGTCGGATATAGAAAACTATCAGATTCTGCAACAGATTATGAAGCATTATGCAGATCAGGGATATGAAATAGCTTTGGATGATGTTGGAGCTGGATATTCTGGTCTGAACCGTGTAGTAAATACATCGCCAAACTACTTAAAAGTTGATATAGAACTGGTCAGAGATATTCAAAAACATAAGAAAAAGGAAATTATGATGGAATTTCTGTTGCATTACTGTAATGAGACAGGAGCAATTCTGATTGCAGAAGGGATAGAAACAGAAGCAGAGTTGGAGTGTCTGTGTAGATTAGGTGTTCATTACGGACAAGGATATTTTCTTGGAAGACCGGACAGAACGTTCAAAAATGTAAGGAATGAGGCGATGTTGGTATTACGTAGACTGAATAATAAATCGTAATGAAAACTATATGTCAGCAGGTGAAAAATGAATAAGTCAATTATAACATTATAAAGATTTCCATTGATTTTTACACCTATTTTACACAAGCACTCACATAGATTTGATTTCTGTCTTCTATAATTGTATAGGAAAATGTAGATCTTATATAATAACAGGAGAGGAAAGAGAAATGAACGAGAATGTGAAAGTGGTTTTTGGTCTGATCGGTGGCCTTGCCTTGTTCCTTTATGGAATGAACAGCATGAGTGATGCACTTCAGAAAGCCGCAGGAGAACGAATGAAAAAAATCCTTGGATTTCTTACAAGAAATCCAATTATGGGAGCACTTGCCGGAGCACTTGTAACAGCTGTATTGCAGAGCAGTTCAGCGACGACAGTTATGGTTATCGGTTTTGTCAGTGCGGGACTTATGAGTCTTCCGCAGGCAATTTCTGTTATCTTTGGTGCCAACATAGGAACCACTATGACGGCACAGCTGATGGCATTTAAAATCAGCAATTATATTTATCCAATTATCTTTGTTGGATTTATTCTGAACTTTGTTAGCAAAAAAGAAAAGGTTAAAAATATCGGTATGGTAATTTTTTCATTCGGACTTTTATTTGAAGGAATTGAAATCATGGGTGAAGTCATGAAACCTTTGGCGGGAAGTCCGGTCTTTGTTGATCTGATGGGAAAAGTTTCATCCATTCCGGTTCTTGGTGTTGTACTGGGAGCGGTCATGACATTGGTTGTGCAGAGTAGTTCAGCTACGATTGCAGTTCTGCAGAATTTTGCATCACAGGCAGGACCGGACGGAGTAAGCAGTGTAATAGGGCTTACCGGTGCGATTCCGATTCTTCTTGGAGATAATATAGGTACAACGATCACAGCACTTCTTGCATCAATTGGACAATCTAAAAATGCAAAACGTACAGCAATTGCGCATAGTATTTTTAATATCAGTGGAAGCTGCGTTTTTATTTTCCTGGTTCCGTGGTTTGCAAAATTTGTCCAGTTTATTTCACCAAAGGGAAATGAGATTGATGTGATTTCAAGACAGATTGCAAATGCACATACAACGTTTAATATCGTCTGTACACTGGTCTGGCTGCCACTGATTCCGCTGATGGTAAAAATTGTTACAACAATCATCCGTGGAAATGACAAAACAGAGAAAGCAGCTTTTGAACCCAAATATCTGGATATGAAAGTGATTGAACAGCCGGCGGCTGCTATGGTTCTGGTATCTAAGGAACTGAACCGACTTGGAGAACTGGCAGAATCTCTGTTAAGTGATTTAAAAACGGCGATTGTAGCAGATGGAGACTCAAAAACTCATGGTTCGTTTATAGAAAATCTGGAGATTGTACATCAGTTACAGGACAGTGTGACAGAATATATTACCAGATTATTCGCAAGCGGAAACCTTACAGAACAACAGTCTGAGCAGACGGCAGGGTTACTGTATGTAAACAATAGTATTCAGAGGATTGCAGACAGATGTGAAGATATTGACCAGATATGTGAAAAAGTAAATAACAATGGAAAAAGACTGACCAGTGAAGCCTCCTCAGAAATGGAAGACTGCATTGATATTATCCAGCAGCTTTTAAAGAAAGCAATGGAGGCAATCCGTAAGGGTGATGCTGTAGTGGCTGAAACAGTTTTTAAAAATAAGAAAAAAATGCATAAAGCAGAGAAAAAATACAGTAAGGCACATTTAAACCGTGTAAAAAATGAGGTTTGTGATGCGTCTATGACAAGATATTTTTCTGGGATCATGTATAATTTTGACCGTATGGCAGATAATTGTGTCAGCATTGCAGAAGAAGCCTGTGATAATGTGGCTTTTATAAACCTTGATGAAGAGACGGGAAAATCAATGATGGAAAGAGGTGCAGTATAAAATGGTAAAGAAAAAAAACATCCGAAAATCTGCACTTCTGCTGATAATGATAATGCTGGCAACGGGAATAACAGCATGTGGAACCGAGGAAGAGCCATTGCCGGATCTGTCTGCTATGGGAGCTGTCACAGCTGTATCACGAGAAGAAGGGTCAGGAACCAGAGCAGAATTTGAGAATCTTTTGAAACTGCCTGAGAGTGATACAGGAATAGTTGTTGATTCTACAGAGAAAGTTCTGAAAAAGGTGGAAGAAGATAAAAACGCAGTTGGTTATGTCGCATATAGTTCCGCAACAGATACGAATGGAAAAATACTTCAAATCAACGGAGTTCTTCCTTCTGAGAAAACAATAGACAATAACAGTTATCCTCTTTGCAGGGATTATTATCTGGCTTATAATGGAGAACTGACAGATGTGGAACAGGATTTCCTGACTTATGTAAAGAGTAAAGGACAGGATATTGTGAAACAATATTGTATTCAGGCTGACAGTACAACAACATTCCTTTCTGACAAGTCAGAAGGAAAGATTCTGATTGAAGGATCCACTTCAATGGAACCAATGGTAAAAGCACTGGCAGATGACTATCAGAAACAAAATCCAAATGCTGAAATAGAAGTAAAAGCAACAGATTCTTCAAGAGGGATTACGGCGGTGATAAGTGGAGAGTGTGATTTCGCAATGTCATCCAGAGAATTAAAGGATTATGAAGCAGAGCTTCTGGAAACAAAAGTCATTGGAAAAGATGCTATAGCTATTGTGATAAATGAAGAAAATCCACTGGAAAATCTTACAATAAAACAACTTACAGGTCTGTACAATGGAACATATAAAAACTGGGATGATCTTTCCTGAGAAAAACGAATATAATATCTTACAAGCACTGACTATAACGGTCGGTGCTTCTTTTTTGGATTTTTTCAAAATTATCTGACATTCTTCAAATTCCCACGTGTGATTAGTGGAAAAATAATTTTTTCTGCAAAAGTACCGTCCAAATGCCCTCTGAAACTTGCTATTAGTGAGGGAATATTTCATTTATGCGAAAAAAACTTGCAAAAGGGGGTTGGTAAATACCGCTTCCCAGGCTTTATAGGTAGAGGAACAATTATTTTAAAAATTTTACCCCAAAGATGTCCGCTTTTGCCTGTCTCAGTACAGAGTATGTGAAGGGACTAACAAAAGTAAAAGAAAAAATGATAAAAATGCAAAAAAATATCACGAATCTTTTGCATCTTGCGAAGTCATTTGACTCTAGTAATCAGAGGACGTTTTGGAATGTTCCTTCGATGAACCTTGACAACCGATAAGTGCACCCTGGAAGCCTAACAGGAGTTATGCCATGACCTTTCTTTTTCTGAGAGCGAGCGAAATTATAATGACACTCCCGATGATGGGCGGCTGACCGAAGCCTTATGGTCAGTGACCTGCTGATGCAGGCAGAGGCAGTCTGAGACGGCTGCAGGTGACAGGGAAACGCACGCCAGACCGCCGGACGAATGAAACTGATGACAATGTTTACAGGGCAAAATGCCCGGAAAGGAGCAGTTTATGACAGAACTGAAAATGAAAGAAATGCAGTTGATTAACTGGTTTGGATGCCCGAATCTGATTTATACAAGGGAGAGAATCCATCTGGTTGCCATGCTTACAACAGATGAAGAAATGAAAAAGAATCTTTACAGGGTATGCAGATTCCTTGCAAGAGAAGAAATCGCATATCGGTATCCGATCATGTATGAAATGATCCGGAAAATATTTTCACCGGATGATACCAATCCACCGGAAGCATGTGCAATGTTTATGCCGGACGATGAAACAGATGATGAAGAATATGCAATGGCAGCGTAGCTGCGGAAAGGACAGTAACGATTATGAATAAAGTGGTTTTAATGGGAAGACTGACAAAGAATCCGGAGATCAAATATGCCGGAAAAGATAATGATATGGCAGTAGCAAGATATACACTGGCGGTAAACAGAAGATATAAACGTGACGGTGAACAGGAAGCGGATTTTATTTCCTGTGTCACATTCGGAAAGAGTGCAGAGTTTGCACAGAAATATCTTCACAAGGGAATGAGGATTGTGATTGGCGGTCGTATCAGCACTGGCAATTATAAGGACAAGGACGGGAAAACAATTTATACTACAGATGTGATCGTGGAAGAACATGAATTTGCCCAGAACAAGGATAATGGTGTTGGAGCTGATTCATCGGAAACACCGAAAACAGATAAGGACGGATTTATGGAAGCACCGGAAGGTGAGGTTCCATTCGACTAAACCGAAGTAAATGGTTGGAGAGGTTGCCCTTTGTCGGGGCATCCTCTTTTCCATTTTACAGAAGACATCAAAAATTACAGGTATTCAACCTAACGAAATCGTGATATAATCAAAATATGTTCAGATGAAAAATATGGAGGTTGCTTATGGGCGTAAGTTATAACAGATTATGGAAAATGCTCATAGATAAAAATATGAAGCGGATAGAGATGCAGTACCTCACCGGGATCAGTGGAAATATTCTTGCCAGGATGGGAAAAAACCAGTATGTATCAATGGAGACGATTGAGAAGATCTGCAAGAAGCTGGACTGCACCGTTGATGAGATGCTGGAATTTACAGATGATGAGTAACAAGAGCAGACATGTCAAATTATTAAAACTGGAAGAATGCTTCAGAAGTCGAAAAAAGAAATTGAAAAAAGATAACACGCCGGATACGGCATAAATCTCTTAGCAACGCTAAGAGCGCACTTCTATACAGGCAATTCCATCTGCCTGTATCGTGCGACCTGCGGTGCTGTTCCCGATTTCAAGAAATCTCAAACCGGGAAATACAGCGAAATCAGAGATTTCGTACAAGGGGAAGATCCCCTTGCGGCACAGATGCCTATCCCTGATAAAGTTTGTGACTGAATATTTCAGATATAGACATATAAGGGGAAAGAAAGTGTGAAATCAAAATTTGTGGAGAGATTTTATGATTAGAAAAGCAATACTAAAAGATGTTAATTCGATTGAAGATACTTACAATGAGCATTTCCAGTATGAACTGAATCATACAGCCTTTACTGTATTTAAGAAAGGGGTTTATCCAACGAAAGATGATGCAGAACGGGCTATTTATGCTGGTGCTTTGTTTGTATATGAAGAAAACGGAACAATTGTTGGAAGTATCATTATTGATAAAGTTCAACCAATAGAATATGCAACTATTCCTTGGAAAGAAAAATTATCTGAAGATGAGGTAATGGTAATTCACCTTTTAATGGTACGTCCGAGTATGTCTGGTAAAGGAATTGCATCATCACTAATAAAATTCGCTACAGAATTAGCACAAAAAAATAGTTGCAGGGCACTACGTTTGGATACAGGAAGTCAAAATATTCCTGCGCTATCTTTGTATCAAAAAAATGGATTTGAAATAATTGCTAGTGCTTCTAAAAAAGTTGGAGATGTAATTGCACACAAAAACCATCTTTTTCTCGAAAAGATATTGTAGTTCGTAAATTCCAGTTTGAAAAATTGAGAAAATCGGAGTTTGAGGAGCATCACCGTTATGATTAGAGAATTACGGAAAGTGGATATAAATAAAGTTGCAGAAATATGGTTAGATACAAATATAAAGACACATTATTTTATCTCTGCTCAATATTGGAAAAGTAATTTTGAGTTAGTAAAAGAACTTCTATTACAGGCAACTGTCTATGTTTACGAGGATAAACAGGAAATACAGGGTTTTATAGGGTTAAGTAACGAATACATTGAAGGTATTTTTGTTTCTGCCGAAATGCAATCTCAAGGTATAGGTAAAATTTTGCTAAACTATGTAAAGGGAAAAAGAAACAAATTAATCTTAAATGTATATCAAAAAAATACACGGGCAATATCCTTTTATCAAAGAGAAGGATTTGAGATTCAGTATAGCGGTTTGGATGAAGCTACTGGAGAAAAAGACTATGTAATGGCATGGCAGCAGAAATAGAAATTCAAGTTTTAGTGTTTGGAAAATTATGACTTAGTGTGCAAGTTGGGAGAAAATATGGTAACGGAAAAAGAGAAAAAAGCATGTCGATTTATTGCCGAATGGCTATAAGATTGTGAGACAGTCTCTGGTAGATGATCTGGAGGGCGAAAAAAAGGTATGTTGGGAGACAGAAATTTTGCAGGATGATGATAGTGGATTTACTTATGAAATCAGCAGGTGTCTGTATTTCGATACCTGTAAGGAACATGGCTATGCAGAGTTCTGCAAAGTATTTTGCAACCATGACTGGTATGCTTATGGAGTATTAAAGCATCATTCGAGATTTATCAGAAAATCGACGATTGCCGAAGATGGAACTGTATGTTATGATACAATCGAGAAAGTAACAGAGAAACATTTTTTATAAAACCGAAAAATTGATTATGGGAGGAAATTGAAAATGGCGAAAGAAGAGAGATTTGAAAAAATATATTCTCAGGGAGCATTAACTACTACTGAGATATGGGTGGATAAGGAAACTGGTGTGAATTATTTATATCATGCATGTGGGTATTCAGGTGGACTGACTCCATTGTTGGACAGAGATGGGAAACCAGTTATTTCTCAGGCTATAAATAGATGACCTTAGAAACAGCAACTGTTATGGTAAGTAACAGCATCGTCACAATATGTATATGGTCGATTGGTGTGTGCGGTAATATACTATATTCAGAAAAACAATTCAGGAGATTTTTATGAGAAGATCAGGTTGGACAAAATGGTTGATCGTGATTCCGGCAATGCTAGGCATTGTGTTGGTGACCTATGTGCGGTATACAACGGATATCTGGGGATTTGGTGCATTTATCTGCCAGCTGATTGCAATTTTGGAATTGGCTTATGGTCTGCGAATTGCGATGCTGGCACAGAATAGAAAGAAGTCCTATCGGTTAACACCGGAAGAACGACATGAGTATGCACGGTATTTATATGAGAAGCAATATCACCGTTACCCTGCTGTAGCGAATCAGATGCTTTTGGTTATGGCACGGATGAGTGTACTCCTTAACAATTATGAACGGGCTGCACAGGAGCTGGCAGATATTCGTATAGATAAATTCAATCCAGCACAGTTGAAGTTGTATTATTACCTGAAAGTGGTTACAGCAATGGCAGCAGGAGATGCGACAGGGATTCAAGAGAGCCAGATGTGTTACGCAGGGATTCCGGATACTAAATGCACATATCCGTCAAAAGCAGAGCTTGCTATGTGGATAGAGCAGAGAGCGGCAGCGCAGATGGCAGAGGCACTGAAGAAGGCAGTGCCGGATAAAAAAGAGCATCCGATACGGATCAGTATCATTACTTTGGTTCTTGCGTATAGTACCTTCTTCTATGGATTGTGGTATGGTATAAAACGTGATATGGGATATGAAGTGAGATATCGTTTCGCAGAAATATCGATTACTGTTATTACAATCAGTCTGGCGGTTCTTTTGATCTGGGGGATCGTGAGTTTATACAGACACAATTGCCAGGCATTATCCATACAATTCGGTAAAAACAAAGTGGCATTGATAATTGTCTATGGAGCTGCTGCGATATTTGCACTTTTGATTATTGGAATGAGTGGTCTGAGTGTAGTGTTCGGAATGGATGGAACAGAAACGGTGACTGGTTGTGACAGCAAATATACGTATATAACTGTGCAGGAAGATTATGGTGGTGAACGGAGATACAGAACCAATAATCCATTTGTTATGCAGAGTATGGATGGTCTGTGGTGGTCTTCGGATACAATAGATGAAGAAGATAATCAAGAAGAGGATACTACAGAATTACCGGATTTGGATACAGAGAATTCAACAGATTCAGAGGATATTCAGAGTGGAAATACCATAGAAGATTACGAGACAGAAGGGCAGCATGATGGTCTGACAATTCAAAATGCAATGCTGGCAGTTTATAATTACCTTCAGGAGCAGAATACACTTCAAAATATGGCGTTCAGTTACACGGCGAATGCAAAGGGAGAAGTCTATGCTGTCGTCAGCGAAACGCAGGAAACAAAGAACGGTAATACGGTAAATGTGAGATACTGTCTGTACGATAATGGTTCCAAGACAGATGCAGATGGTAATTCCTGCGAAGAACTGGTGTTAGAAAAAGTATATCCGGATGGCAATTACGAGACCGAATTGGTAGATTTTTATCTGGTAAATGCAGATACGATGCAGGTGACAGACGAACAGAAGAATACGTGGTAAAATAAATTCTGGGGAAGTAGGTGCATTGTATGACAATGAGAGAAAAAATAAAACTATTATCGTAAATGTTTCAAGCGGACTGGGTTCTTTTGGAAGTATGCAAAAGGACTCCAAGACATAAGAGGTGAACTGCGCTGATCCAGGTGCCACGGCAACAGATTTGAATGTCGACGGAGGAAAGCAAACAGTACAGGCGCAATCGTAAAACTTGCAATGATTGATAAAACCGGACTAACAGTAACTTTTATTAGTCGATTTGGAAATATGCCTTGGTAATCAACAATTCCGGTTTTACTGACTAAGAAAATGAGGAGGATTCATAATGAGTGAGAAAACAGAGATTACTTTTATGCAAACAAGACTAATCCGGCTTGCTTCAGAAGAGTGGCATTTACCTGTTGAACAGATTATCCACTTGTTTAAAGAAGCCGATGTTCTTGGATATATAGAAAAATGCTATGGGATTTTTCATTGTGAAGGCGATGAAGCTGTGCTTGAAGATATTACTGAATTTTTGCAAAGAAAGGGGATAGAGATTAGTGCTTGAGTTAAAAGATGGATTTGTTCTCTATCATGGAAGTTATTGTGAAGTAAAAGAGCCAGATCTTGCCAAATGTGCAAAGAGAAAAGATTTTGGACAGGGATTTTATTTAACCACATCAAAGGAACAGGCAGAAAGTTTTCTGAGAACCTCAATAGCCAAAGCCATCGCAACCGGAACAATTGAAGAGGGGCAGAAGTTTGGATATATTTCAACTTTTGAATTCAAACTTTCAGAAAATCTTGAAACGCATATTTTTGAAAATGCAGATGTGGACTGGTTACATTGTATCGCCGCTCACCGAAAGAAAAAAATGTTTATTGAGGTTGAACGTGAAATGGCAAAATATGATATCATTGCAGGAAAGATTGCGGATGATGCAACAAACGCTACTCTTACCGCTTATCTTGCGGGTGCTTTTGGGACTGCAGGTGATAAAGTAGCAGACGATTTCTGTATCAGACAGTTGCTGCCGAATAAATTGAAAGATCAATACTGCTTTAAAACTGAGGCAGCTATTGAGTGTCTGAAATTTGTGAAAGGTGAGAAGATATGGCTGAAGTAACAATTCCAAAGGAAAAAATGAATTATACAATCGACCTTCTGATCACTATGGTGACAGATGAAATCGCAGAAGAGACAGGCAAGGACAGAAACGAGGTATTGACAGATTTTTTGTGTTCAAAGACAGGAAAAGCACTGTATGATGAGAAGACAAAGCTGTGGTGCACTGGTCCGGCATATATAGCTGAACTGTATATGGAAGAATTAAAGAAATCCTGATATGGGATGTGAGTTTAAATTTATACGACAATGGTGACAAAGACTTTCATTCCAAGGAGCAACAATTAAATATTTCAAAAACGCTGAGGTCAGCATTTCCTAATCACAGGACAACGACCTCAGTTTTTTATACCCAGGAATCGGCATTCATGAATAAGCCGGTTCTTTTTGTTTACAGAAAAAAGAAGGAGTACAAGAAAATGAGCAGAGCAAAAAATCCAAAGTATGAATCCATGTCATTGGAGGAACTGAAGGCCAACATGGAAAAGAGCAGACAGGAACTGGAGGCAGCAATTCACCACAAAAACATTCTGGAGCAGCGGAAGAAGCTGGTAGAACGCAGGGAACGTTCCCACCGGCTGATTGTCAAAGGGGCAGAGTTTGAGAAAGTATTTCCGCTGTCCAGAGATCTGGAACAGGAAGACGTCCAGGACATGATGAATCAACTGCAGAACAGCAGTTACAACAAGAGTATTGTGCGGCAGGCTCATATAGCCGCCTTACACAAAGATCAACAGCAGATTGCAGAAGCAGTAAAAAAGACAGAGAAGGGAGATGACAGTTAATGGCACTGTATCATTTTTCAGTAAGGAATGTATCCAGAGGGAAAGGGCAGATGGTGGTCGCTTCCGCAGCCTATATTTCCGGGCAGAGGATTTTTGACAGTTATTACAACAAGATACACGATTATACGAGCAAGTCAGGTGTGATATTTACAGAAATCCTGACACCGGAGTATGTGCCAGAGCGTCTGACTGACAGGGAAACACTCTGGAACGAGGTGGAGCATGTGGAACGGAACAACAAGGCACAGCTTGCCTATTCGTTTGACATTGCACTGCAGAATGAATTGACACTTGAGGAAAATATCAGACTGGCAAAAGAGTTCTGCCAGGAGCAGTTTGTGGCACGTGGCATGATCGTGGATCTGGCAGTCCATGAGGGAAAAGCGGAAAATGAAGAAGAACCGGATAATCCCCATTTCCATGTGCTTGTCCCAATCCGTCCTTTTACAGAGGAAGGAATCTGGGGCAATAAGCAGAGAAGGGAATATATTCTTGATGAGGATGGAAACCGGGTGAAGGATGCCAAAGGAAAAGATATGTTCAATGCTGTTTCTACTACCGGATGGAATGATCCGGAGCTTTTAAAAGAATGGCGGCGGGCATGGACAGAGAAAGTAAATGGGAAATTCAGGGAGTGCCACATGGCATCCAGAATCGACCACCGTTCCTACAAAGAACAGGGGATTGACCTGATCCCGACCATCCATGAGGGATATGAAGTCCGGGCAATGGAGAAAAAGGGAATCAAAACGGTGATCGGAGAATTGAACCGGGCAATCCGGCAGTTTAACCAGATGTTTATTTCTCTGAAAGAATCCATTCAGTGGATGAAGACAGCTTATGAGGAAATGAAAGCAGAGCTGGATCGCAGGCAGAACCCGACACTGCTGGAAAGCCTGCAGGATTATTATGATAAAAAGACACAGGGCAGACCACCACTTCCCAATTTTTATGCGGAGATGAAACAGAGAGGTAAGAATCTCTCCAATTTACAGGAGTTTGCAAAATCCATCAGTTATCTTCAGACACATCAGATAGAAACGATGGATGACTTGCAGGAACGGATTGAGGAACTGAACGGTGTTGTTTCTGTCAGTAAAAAAGAAATTTCTGAAAAGCGGAAACAGTTAAAGGAACTTGAGAATCTGGAAAAGATGGCAGAGGTAATAAAAACAAATCAGCCATTGATTGATGAGTATAACCATTTCTATTTTCAGAAAAGACGGGAGAGATATTATCAGCAGCATAAAAAAGAAATCAATTATTACCGCAAATGTGAACGGGAACTGAAACAACATCTGGATAAAAATGGAAAAGTGCCAACTGCCAGATGGAAACGGGAGAAAGAAGAACTTCAGGCGGGGATCGAAGAGCTGAAAGCAGATAATCAGCCGTACCAGGAGGAACTAACTTTTGTGAAAAAGGTACAGAGCTGTGCGGATATTGCCAGACGTGACCGGGAAATGGCAGAAGCAGATACTTCCGGGCGTTCAGAAGAAAAAAGGGAGAAGCAGGTGAAGTTCCCGACATTTTACACAGTTCAGGCGAAAGAGATTCTTGAAGAAAACGGGAAAGCAGAGCAACAGCCGTTGAACCAGTCGGAGCAGAATCCAGAAAAGAAGACCTCTCTTCTGAGAAAACTGGATGAAAAAAAGAAAGAGTGTGCAGAGCGTGATGCAAAACAACAGGCAGTGAAGAAAAAGCGAAACTATGACATGAGTTTATAACAGTCTGTCAGCAGGACAGACGGGAAAGGATGAGCAAAATGCAGTATACAGAAGAACAAATTATAAGAGCAAATCAGACAGATCTTGTTTCTTTTCTGAGCGCACAGGGAGAACAACTAGGGAAAAGCGGAAAGGAATACCGTTGGAAAAAGCATGACAGTGTAACGGTATCCGGAAACCGGTGGTACAGGCACAGTCAGGGGAGGGGTGGTTATCCGGTGGATTTTGTGATGGAATTTTACAATGCCACATTTCCGGAAGCTGTCAAGATGCTAACCGGGGAGGAAGGCGAAGGCAGGAACAGTACCTGCCCCGCCCCGTCCCCTGACTTCCGATTACCAGAGAAAGAGGAAAATAATGATAGAATCATCAGATATCTGACAGAAAACAGAGGGATTGAAAAGAATATGGTGGAGGAATGGATCGGCAGTGGGGATATTTATGAAGAAAAGAAGCACCATAATGTGGTGTTTGTTGGCAGAGATGCAGACGGTATTCCAAGATATGCCCATTGCAGGGGAACTGGTGAAACAAAATACCGGGGAGATGTGGCTGAATCTGATAAATCTTACGGATTCTGTCACAGAGGGACGGATAATCAGTTGTTTGTGTTTGAAGCAGCCATTGATCTGCTTTCTTTTATCCAATTATTTCCCAAAGACTGGAAAAAGCGGAGCTACCTGAGTCTGGGTGGCATTTCCAGTGCGGCACTGATGGCTTTTCTTTCTGAACGCCCTCAGATTACTTCGGTTTTCCTGTGCCTGGATAATGACCATGCAGGGAATGAAGCCAGTGAGAAATTGGCAATAGAAATCCCGGACGGATACAGTGTCATCCGTCTGAAACCGTCCCGAAAGGACTGGAATGAAATCCTCTGTGATAAAAATGCAGACAGGAAGAAATCAATCATTGAAACAGTTACAATGAAAGTACCGGAGAAGGAAGAACTGGTGCCGATGTTGTGTTATGAAGACATTGAACAGACCAGTGTAGAATGGCTGTGGTTTCCCTATCTGCCATTTGGAAAACTGACGATTATTCAGGGCAATCCAGGAGAGGGAAAAACTTATTTTGCCATGATGCTGACCGCAGCCTGCACGAACCGTAAGACTTTCCCGAACATGGAAGAGATTGAACCTTTTAATGTGATCTATCAGACTGCAGAAGACGGTATGGGAGATACGATTAAGCCGAGGCTGGTGGAAGCAGGAGCAGACCTGAGTCGGGTGATGGTCATTGATGATACAGAGGAAGCATTGACGTTATCCGATGACCGTATTGAAAAAGCAATCCGTCAGAATCAGGTCAGACTTTTAATCATTGATCCGGTACAGGCTTTTATCGGTGCCGATGTGGATATGAACCGGGCAAATGAAGTCCGTCCGGTATTCCGGAAACTGGGAATGATCGCTGAAAAGACCGGTTGTGCGATTGTGCTGATCGGACATCTGAATAAATCTTCAGGGACACAGAGTACTTACCGGGGACTTGGTTCTATTGATATCATGGCGGCGGTGAGAAGCCTGCTTTTTATCGGGAAAGTAAAGAAAGACCCGACAACAAGAGTACTGATCCATGAGAAAAGTTCTCTTGCACCTCCAGGTGAGACGATGGCATTTAAACTTGGAGATGAAGAAGGATTCCGCTGGGTGGGAGCTTATGAGATTTCCGCAGATGATCTTCTGGACGGAAAGGAAGGAAAGCCGACAGAAACAAAACTGCAACGGGGAACGAAACTGATCTATGAACTGCTTGCAGACGGAAATGCAGTCACAATCCGGGAACTGGATGAAAAGGCAAAAGCACAGGGAATCTCCCAGAGAACCATGCGAGAAGCCAGAAGCCGGATGAAAGAAGAACTGGATTATCGGATGAATGAAAAGCAGGAAAATACCATTCGATTAAAAAAACAAGGGAGAATGGGTGACGGCAGAATTTTGGAGTGAACGGCAGGCTTTATAGATACCCTATCTGCCGTCTGCCGTCTGCCGGTGCAAGGCAATCAAACGGAAATAGCAGGTATCCATACAGAATAAGGATTGCTGTGAATCTGGAACAAAAATGAATTGTAATATGGCGGATATAATGGTATGATTATCCGGTAACAGCAATGTTACGGGGAAGCACCTGTGACAGGGTGTGGCTGCCTCCTGATATTTACAGACCGGAGCCTTTCGGGGTTCTGAGATGAAAGAAAGGAGGTGCGTGATATGACAGCTTATGAGATTATCTCAATATTCTTAGGCGTACTCAGTTTACTGATCGCTTTTGGTAGCCTGTTAATTGCGATTATTGCCTTTCTTGATCGGAAGAACAAGAGGAAATAAAAATGCCTATCCTGTCTGCCAACAGGATAGGCGGTGGTCGTAAGACCATTTAGTCAACTCAGGCGGCATCCACTTTGGAGTGGGTGCTTTTCCTATAACAAATGTACCACACATTCCTCTTGTTTTCAATGGGAAAATTAAAATATGCAGTTCATCTGACAGGGATTTATCCCTGTCTTTATTATATCCCCAATTTCTGAAATGTTAATACAAAAATTTTAATATATGTAACCAACAGTCTGGGCAGTTAATCTGTAAAAATGGATTAGCTGCTCTTTTTTTGCAAAAAATGGAGGTTTTACAATGGCAGTGAAGAAGAAAATTATCAACATCAGAGTATATTTTGACGGTGATCAGGACGCAAAAGAAGTGTTTGCAGAGGTGATCGCACAGAAAATACGTGACACGAAAACAAAAGATAAACTTGCAATAATGAAAGATAAGCAGTATAATGATTATGAGTTCAGTAATCTGAAATCTGCGTAGGATGTGCAAAGTAACGGAGGTATCAGATGAACAACAGATATATGAGTAACAATATAGAAAGAAATGCAACCTGGAGAGTTGGTGTATACTGCCGACTTTCCAAAGATGACGAATTGACCGGAGAGAGTGCCAGCATCTCCAACCAGAGAGACATACTGGTGAATTACTGTCAGTCACAGGGCTGGCAGGTGGTGGATGTGTTTCAGGACGATGGTTATACAGGATTGAACACAGACCGACCTGATTTGCAGAGACTTCTCAAAGCCTGTGAAAAAGGACTGGTGAATCTTGTAATTACCAAAGACCAGAGCCGACTGGGACGAAACCATGTACAGACAGGATTTCTGATGGAGGAGTTTTTCCCAAAGCATGGAGTAAGGTATATCGCATTATATGATAATGTGGATACCTTTGCCGGAGACAATGAGATTGCCCCATTTAAGAACGTGCTGAACGAGATGTATTCCAGAGATATTTCCAAGAAAGTCCATGCGTCCTATCACCTGCAGGCAACCAAGGGAAAGTTTACAGGTGTTGTTCCACCACTGGGATATCAGAAAGACCCGGAGGAAAAGGGACATCTCCTGATTGACGACGAGACAGCACCGATTGTCCGGAAAATTTTCCAGTGGGCGGTGGACGGTCATGGGATTAACTTTATATCCAGAGAACTGGAACGCCAGCAGATTCCCTGCCCGTCATGGTGGCACCGGAAACGGGGACTCCGCACCTATTACACAAAATGGGAAAAGAAAGACCCGGAAAATGGGAAATATGTATGGGATGAATCCTATCTGAAATCCCTGCTGATGAATCCCGTTTACTGTGGTGACATGGCTTCCCAGAAAAGGTACTACCGTTTCAAGATTGGCAATCAGGGAGATAAAGCTCCGGAGGACTGGATCACAGTCAGGGATACCCACGAAGCAATCATTCCGCAGGATGTATTTGATCTGGTACAGGCAAAGATGAAAGGCAGGAAACGCCAGACAGAACAGGGAGAATACAGCATGTTTGCCGGATTACTCCGCTGTGCAGAGTGTGGCGGTGCGTTGACGTTGAAGAAGACGCACACCAAAGACCAGCATGAAGTTTATACCTGTTCCACTTATATCCATAAGGGGAAAGCACATTGTACCCAGCACCGGGTGGACGCTGATGACCTGTATGATGCAGTCCTTACCAGAATCCAGGAATGTGCAAAAGCAGTTACCGGAGACGGAACAGAACTGGAAAACCGGGTAAAGGAGTTATGCGAGGAAGATACACAGGAACACAGGGAAAGTCTGGAGAAGCTGGTATCAAAGCAGAAAGACCGCCTGGAAACGTTAGACCGGCTGATTGCAAAACTGTATGATGACCTTATCAATGACAAGATTACAGAATCTGTTTTTGATAAGATGCTGGAGAAGACACAGAAGGAGCAGACAGATATCAAAAAGGAACTTTTCCAGAATGAGAGTGTGCTGAATACGGAAGAAAAACTGGATGCACAGTCCCAGCAGTGGATTGACGATATTAGCGAGTATGCGGACATCAAAGAACTGGATGCCAATCTTCTGAACCGGCTGATCAGTAAAATCGTTATCTCAGAACCGCAGGAGAAAGACGGAACAGAAAATTACTGCCGTACTCCTGAAACGGTCACAATGGAAATTCATTTCAACTTAAAACCAATACCGGAGCTTGGAACCATCGAAAGAGGTTCCGGCTCCCATAAATAAGAAAAATCTATCAAAATTTAATCTATTTTAATCTTTTCAAGGCTCATTTCGAGCAAATATTTTCTCATAAAAGACATAAAACAGCTGATGGCTGGTGCCGGAATCATGCTGCTGGGAACTACCCTGATTCCACAGCTGGCAACATTGTTCTCTTAAGAGGAGTGGTAGATGAACACCATCATTGAGAGAATTACGGAAGCGATAAAGGATATCCTGATCGGGCTTATCAAGTCATGTTTGGATAACATGTTCACGTCTGTCAATGAGCAGGTGGGAACCATAGCCGGGCAGGTGGGACAGACACCGCAGGGATGGAATGCAGGGATCTTTAATCTGATCCAGAACATTTCCCAGACAGTAATTGTCCCCATTGCGGGACTGATCATCACCTTTGTCTTGTGCTATGAGCTGATTACGATGGTAACGCAGAAAAACAATTTCCATGAATTTGAGACTTACAACATTTTCCTCTGGATTTTCAAGGCGTATGTAGCCATTTATTTGGTGACAAATACGTTCAATATCACGATGGCGGTCTTTGATGTTGGCCAGCATGTGGTCAACAATGCCGCCGGGGTGATCTCCGGGAACACAGCGGTGGATGCATCAGAAGCAGTCGCAAGGATTGTGGATGCACTGGAAGATATGGAACTGGGGGATTTGTTCCTGCTATCCATGGAAACGCTGTTGATCAGTATTACCATGCGGATTCTGTCGATCATCATAACCGTTATTTTGTACGGAAGAATGATAGAAATTTACCTTTATACTTCCATAGCACCAATTCCGTTTGCCACCATGACCAATAAGGAATGGGGCAATATCGGAAACAACTATTTAAAAGGCTTGTTCGCACTGGCATTTCAGGGATTCTTCATGATGGTCTGTGTGGGAATTTATGCAGTTTTAGTAAATGCAATGACCATATCCAGTGACCTTCATGCAGCAATGTTTTCAGTAGCGGCTTATACCGTGATTCTTGCATTTTCATTATTCAAGACCGGAAGCCTTAGCAAATCAATATTCAATGCCCACTAACGGGCAGGAAAGGAGCGCATACCATGGCGTATGTACCAGTACCAAAAGACCTTACCAAGGTCAAAACAAAAGTAGCGTTAAATCTGACAAAGCGGCAGTTGATTTTCTTTTCACTTGCCGCAGTTGTGGGAATTCCGTTTTATCTGTTCATGAGAAAACCAATCGGTTCCAGTATCGCTGCCATTCTGATGGTAACGATCATGCTTCCGTTTTTCTTCATGGCGATGTATGAAAAAGACGGGCTTCCCTTTGAAAAAGTGGTGGCAAATATCATTCGACAGAAGTTTATATGTCCAGCGGTAAGACCATATAAGACAGAAAATTTTTATCAGGAGATTTCCACCCTTGTAAAAAAGGAGGGTGTGCCGGATGGCAAAAAAGACAAAGCAGGAGGCTCAGCAGGAGCGTCTGTCCCTGGCGGAAAAAAGAAACCGTCAGGAAAGAAGAAACAAAAAAAGCAGAAAAGAAAGAGAACAGGAAAAGCGTAGGAAGAAGCAGGAACGGGATCGTAGGAAACAGAAAAACATTCCTACAACTGCACAGCAGAGTATTCCGTATATTCGGATGCTGCAGGATGGTATCTGCCAGGTGACAAAGACCTTTTTCTCTAAGACAATTCAGTTTTATGACATCAATTATCAGCTGGCTTTAAATGAGGATAAGACCACGATATTTGAGAATTACTGTGATTTTTTAAATTACTTTGATTCTTCCATCAGTGTGCAGCTGTCCTTTATCAATCAGCAGGTGGATGTGGCAGAATTTGAAAAAAGTATTGATATTCCGGATCAGAACGATGACTTCAATGCCATTCGTGAAGAGTACCGTACTATGCTGAAAAATCAGCTTTCCAAAGGAAATAATGGTCTGGTAAAGACAAAGTATATCACTTTTGGAATCGAAGCAGAAAACCTGAAGGTGGCAAGACCAAGGCTTGAAAGAATCGAAACAGATATCTTAAATAACTTTAAGGTTTTGGGAGCCCAGGCGCATTCCCTGAATGGTCTGGAAAGGCTGGAGATTCTGTATCATGTGTTCAACCAGGATCGGATTGAACCATTTAAGTTCCAGTATAAGATGCTTCCAGAAACAGGATTAAAGACCAAAGATTTTATTGCACCGACTTCCTTTAACTTTTCCAAGAATCAGACATTTTTGATGGGAAGAACGATGGGAAGTGTGAGTTATCTGCAGATTCTGGCACCGGAGCTTACAGACCGGATGCTTGCAGATTTCCTGGATGTGGATGACAGCATCAATGTCAACATTCATATCCAGTCTATTGACCAGAGTTCTGCGATCAAGATGATCAAGAGCAAGATTTCAGATCTGGATAAGATGAAGATTGAAGAGCAGAAGCGGGCAGTACGTTCCGGTTATGATATGGACGTGCTTCCATCGGACCTTGTGACTTATGGAGAAGAGGCGAAGAACCTGTTGGAAGATCTGCAGTCCAGAAATGAACGAATGTTTCTTGTAACGGTTCTGGTGATGAATACCGCAAGGAAGCGTCAGAAACTGGATAACAATATTTTCCAGGTGCAGGGAATTGCACAGAAATATAACTGTTCTTTAAAACAACTGGATTATCAGCAGGAAGCAGCACTCATGTCCTGTATTCCACTGGGAGTCAATCGGATTGAAATTCAGAGAGGGCTTACCACATCTTCAACAGCGATCTTCGTGCCATTTACGACACAGGAACTGTTTCAGGAAGGGGAAGCTCTTTATTATGGATTGAATGCATTATCCAACAACATGATCATGGTTGATCGGAAACGTTTGAAGAACCCGAATGGACTGATTCTTGGTACACCAGGTTCCGGTAAGTCTTTCTCAGCAAAGAGGGAAATTACAAACTGCTTTTTGATCACGGAAGACGATATCATTATCTGTGATCCAGAAGCCGAATATTCGGCACTTGTGCAGGCACTGCATGGGCAGGTAGTTCGGGTTTCGCCAGTATCTGACCAGTATATCAATCCAATGGATCTGAACCTGAACTATTCCGAGGAAGATAATCCACTGTCATTGAAAGCAGATTTTATTCTGTCTTTGTGTGAGCTGATTGTTGGAGGAAAGAATGGACTGGAGCCGGTAGAAAAGACCATCATTGACCGTTGTGTGCGGTTAGTATATCAGGAATATCTTGCCGATCCAGTACCGGAGAAGATGCCAATCTTGGAGGATTTATATAACCTTCTGAGAAAACAGGAAGAGCCAGAAGCACAGCGACTGGCCACTTCGTTGGAAATCTATGTTACAGGTTCTTTGAATGTGTTTAACCATCAGACAAACGTGGACATCAATAACCGCATTGTCTGCTTTGATATCAAGGAACTTGGTAAGCAGTTGAAAAAGATTGGGATGCTTGTCATTCAGGATCAGGTCTGGAACAGGGTAACAATGAACCGTTCTGCTCATAAGTCCACCAGATACTATGTGGATGAGTTCCATCTTCTTTTGAAGGAAGAGCAGACCGCAGCTTATAGTGTGGAGATATGGAAGAGATTTCGTAAATGGGGTGGTATTCCAACTGGAATCACCCAGAATATAAAAGATTTATTGTCTTCCAGGGAGATAGAGAATATATTTGAAAATTCAGATTTTATTTATATGCTGAACCAGGCTTCCGGAGACAGGCAGATTCTGGCAAAGCAGCTGAATATCTCACCAACCCAGCTGTCCTATGTAACCAACAGTAATGAGGGGGAAGGACTTTTGTTCTATGGAAATGTCATTATCCCATTTGTAGACAGATTCCCGAAGAATTCCCTCTATAAAATCATGACAACTCGCTTAGAGGAGACTTCCGAAGCAGGTTAAATCAAAGGAGAAAACAATGTTACGAGCAATTTCATATGTATTAACTTTTAGTGGCGGTGCTGTTTTCGGCATCGCTTTTCTCTGCTTATTACAGGCAGGGAAAGGGTATCCGAAGAAGGAGGAGTAAGTAGTGGCAGAACAGAGAATGAAAGTCAGGGACAAGAAAGTCCAGAAGATGACCAAGGATGGTCTGGTGGAAGAAAACCTGACAGATAAATCTTCTGTTCGTGTCAGTAACCGTGCCAGTGATGTGCAGATGGGAAGAAAACAGGGGGAAAAAGAAGAAAACCTTGTGGATAAGTCTCCCCGCCAGTCTGAACGGAGTGGGAAAAATATTCGTCCCTCTGTGCAAAAATCCAGAGATGCACCGGAACTGATACGGACAGAGAAGCAAAGTGAGGATTTTGGACAGAGTAGTAAACAGCAAAATAGAAAAAGAATCCGTGCTGAAGTCGGAAAAGAATCCAGACTTGCAGAAAAATCCGAAGTCGGACAGTTAGGGAGACTGAAAGATAAACGTGCTGATCTATCAGAAAACAGGGGAGACAGCCGGAGAAATCAGACCGGTGGCAGCAAAAAGCCTAAACAAAAACAACGTTTGAAGTTTGCTTATGAGGAAACTGGTGCTTCTGTGAAAAATGACAAAGATATGGAGAAATTGAACCAGATGGATACGGATGGAGTCAATTTCCGCCATCAGAAACAGAAAGAAAAAGCCAAAAAGTTTTCTTATGAAGAAGCAAGAAAGAAAAAGGAAGCAAAGCAGCATTCCAAGAAAGCACAGGTCTATCAGGCAAATGAAGGAGAATCTCCTGGAAAGAAAAAATCCCGTTTGAAGTTTGGTGAAGGGGAATCTGTGAAAACAGAAAAAGCTTCTGTTGTCAAGAAAGCAGGAAGTGCAACTTCCGTAGCATTGCACCGTGAGATCAGCAAAAATGAAGACGATAATGCGGCGGTAGAAGGTGCCCATAAGTTGGAAGAAGGCGGCGAAGGTATTTACCGGCTGGAACAGAGAAGTGCCAGACGAAGGAAACAGAGGGCTTCCAGAAAGAGAAGCAGACTGGAGAGACAGGTAGAGAAACAGACACAGGCGGCAGCCCGTCAGGAGCAGAAGAAGCTGAAAAAGCAGATTCAGAAGCAACAGATCAAACGGGATTATGCCAAAGTGAAGCGAAGTGAACAGACAGTAGGAACAGCTGCAAAAGGTACGATTGATTATATCAAGAAGATTGGCGGCAAAGTGACCAACTTCTTTAAAGAAAACCGGAAGGTGTATATCAGTGTAGCAGTTCTGATCGGATTGATGTTTCTGATCATAACGAATGTCACGTCATGCTCTGCAGTGTTTTTACAAAATGTGATCACTTACACAGGAACCAGTTATCTGTCATCGGATCAGGCAATCCGGGAAGCGGAACTGTATTATACACAGCTGGAAGCTAATCTGCAGGAGCGGATCAACAACATGGAATCTGAAGAACCGGGACATGAGGAATACCGATATAACATCGGACCTATTGAGCATGATCCGTTTATCCTGATCAGTTATCTGTCAGCAAAGTATGAAGAGTTTACGTTTGAACAGGTCAAGCCGGAGCTGGATGCGTTGTTTGCAGAGCAATATCATCTGACTACAGAAGCGGTCAATGAGACTGTGACAGAGACAGCAACAGTAAGAGTTGGAGAATCTTTGGGACAGGTTGTAACAAGCGGATATTGTAATTGTCCAATCTGCTGTGGTATTTGGAGCGGAGGACCGACTGCCAGTGGAGCATATCCAACTGCCAATCATACCTTAGCAGTAGATGCTTCCAATCCGTTTGTTCCAATGGGAACAAAAGTGGTAATGAATGGTGTCGAATATACTGTAGAAGATACCGGAGCTTTCGCAAGATACGGTGTACAATTTGATGTCTATTATGACAGTCATGCGGCAGCATCTGCACATGGACATCAGACATGGGAATGTTATCTTGCAGATGATAACGGAAGCAATGAAGTAGAAGTGACCAGAACCAGAGATGTGGACACGCTGAATGTAACATTGACCAGTGGAAACCTAATGTCTATCTGTCAGGAAAGGCTTGGATTCTTCCAGAAAGAACTGTTCAGTGCCTATAATGATACGAAAGGTAATTTACAGATGTTTACGACACCGGTTGATTTTAACTGGTATTCCAGTGTGACCAGCTATTATGGATACAGGATTCATCCACTATCAGGAGCAAATCAGCTTCATAATGGTATGGATATCGGAGCACCGGAAGGGACAAAAGTAATGGCAGGGCTGACCGGAACAGTTACAACTTCTGCTTATAACGACAGCTATGGAAATTACGTCATTATCAAAGACAGAAAAGGTTATGAACTGCGGTATGCACATTTAAGCAGCCGGAGTGTATCTGCAGGAGCATCCGTCACGAAAGGTGATGAGATAGGTCTTGTAGGAAATACTGGTAATTCCACAGGAAGCCATCTTCATATTGAACTTCTGAAAAATGGAGAGCGGTTAAACCCGATCTTTTATCTGGAAACTGGAGAAGGAGCAGGCTTTGGCGGCAATGAATATACCAGTGAAGCAGCACAGCGTTTGTTAAATGAAGCAGCGAGATATCTTGGAACACCATATGTATGGGGTGGATATTCCCCAAGTGGATTCGATTGTTCTGGATTTGTAAGCTACTGTCTGACAAACTCTGGTGTAAGGAATACAGGAAGACTAACAGCACAGGGACTGTACAACATTTGTACACCAGTATCCCAGTCGGAGGCGCAGCCGGGAGATCTGATTTTCTTTACTGGAACTTACGACGCAGGGGAGCCGGTAACGCATATCGGAATCTATGTAGGCAATGGTCAGATGATCCATTGTGGACATCCGGTGCAGTATACGTCCATCAATTCCCCATACTGGCAGAGCCATTTCTATGGATTTGGACGATGGTAAGAAAAAAGGGCGGCTGCATCAGCCGTCCGGAAAGGAGAACCGATGAAAAGTCTTGAAAAAGCTACGGCAGATTATGAGAAAGCCAAAGAGAAAATGGAAGCTTCCAAAGCCAGATATGAAGCAGATTTAAAGCGGTTCAAGGCTGCGGAGATTGCAAAAACAGAAGCGGAAAATCTGGAAATTGTAAGAATTATCCGTGCAATGGATATGAGTATTCCGGAATTGGAAGCTTTCAAAAAGAGAATGAAAAATGAACTGCCCGGCAGGGTAGAAATACAGAAGGAGGAAACAAAAGCCGATGATGAATCTGGAAAAAATGAAACAGAAGAAGAGAACAATTACTAAAAGCAGGGTAAAAAAGAGCTTGCTTGCAGCAACGACATTTCTTTGCCTGACAACACCTTTGCTCCAGACACAGACTGCTTATGCAGCTGAGAATACCACACCTGCAATCACGATTGAGAAACCGGATGGCTGGAAACAGGGAGAAACAACCATTGCTGTTACGGTAGATGCCAGCCATATGCCGGAAGGTTTCTCAATAGCAAAGATTGAAGCAAAAGCAGGAAAAGATGGAAGCTGGCAGGATGTAACTGGAAGTGGAAGTATCACGATCACTGGAAATCAGACAGTGTACGTGCGTGTGACTGATGGTGAGGGGAAGGTCTATGAGCAGAATCGCTCTATTAAGTGTTATGACACGGAAAAGCCGACACTCTCTGCTTCCCTGACAGATGGTGTGCTGACGATTCAGGGGAATGATACAGTATCCGGGATTACTGCAGTAACAGTCAATGGCACCACTTATACAGATCTGAAGGATGGAATGCTGAGAGTGCAACTGACACAGAAAGATTTTACAACAAAACAGATTGAAATCACGGTAACGGATGGTGCCGGAAATACTTCTGAAAAGTATGTGTTGCAGAATCCTTATTATGAATGGGCAAAGAAGCAGGCAGAGAAACAGAAAACTTCAAGTAACAGCAATGGTGCGATGGCAACCACGACCAGTGCAGATGCAACTGGGACTGAGAAAACAACGACTTCACCACTTCCGCAGGATGCACAGGCTTCTGAGCCAACAGATGCAAAAGGAACTGTGGATGATCGGACAGTGACAGGTATTGAGGAACAGCTTAATAAAGAAGGCGAGACAGCAGATTCTGTTACTAAAACAGCTACGGAAGGCACAAAAGAGTTTTATACCATTTCAACTAAGAGTGGTAAGATTTTTTATCTGATTATTGACAATTCAAAATCTCAGGATAATGTGTATTTCCTTACAGAAGTCAGTGAGAAAGATCTGATGAACTTCACACTTTCTGATTCGGTGACACTTCCGGAAGTGGATACGGTTTATGCAGAACCAGAGAAAAAAGCAGAGGAAGAAAAACCGGAAACGACAGAGTCAGCCGAGAAAGATAAGGTAGAGGATGAAATCCAGATGCCAGAAGATAAAAGCCCGTTTGGAACGTATCTTTTGATTGCACTGGTTGCAGTCGGAGCTGCGGCAGGAGGATATTACTTCAAAGTCTATAAACCAAAACATGAATATGATGACGAGGATGAGATGGAAGAGGATGAAGAGGAATCCGAAGACTCAGAGTCAGAAAAACGGGAAGTAGACGATGCAGATGTGCAGGAAGAAAGTACAGAACCGGAAATCCTGAGAGATGAAGATTTTGATGATAAGGTGCTGGAAGATGAAGAAGAGGAGCAGGAGTAAATGAAATTAGTGATTGCAGAAAAACCATCGGTTGCGATGGCACTGGCTTCGGTACTGGGAGCTAGGACAAGAAAAGATGGTTACGTGGAGGGAAACGGTTATATCGTTTCCTGGTGCGTAGGCCATCTGGTTGGATTATGTGATGCATCGGAATACGATGAAAAATATAAAAAATGGAGATATGATGATCTGCCGATTGTGCCGGAATGTTGGAAACACAAGATTTTGGAGGGCACAAAGAAGCAGTTCGGAATCTTAAAGAAACTGATGAGAGATTCCGAAGTAAATGAAGTAATCTGTGCAACGGATGCAGGACGTGAAGGTGAGTTAATCTTTCGTTTGGTGTATGAGCAGGCAGGATGCAAAAAGCCAATGAAGCGGCTCTGGATCTCTTCCATGGAAGAACAGGCAATCAAAGATGGATTTGCGTCATTAAAAGACGGTTCGTGTTATGACAGTCTCTATCAGTCAGCACTTTGCAGGGCAAAGGCAGACTGGCTGGTGGGGATCAATGCGAGCCGTCTTTTTTCCGTTCTGTATAACCAGAATCTGAAAGTTGGAAGAGTGCAGACACCAACACTTGCCATGATCGTGGATCGAAATCAGAAGATCAAGGAATTTACCAAAGAAAAATATTATATGGCTCATATTAAGTTTGACGATATGGATGCGGTCACAGAGCATTTTCAGAAAAAAGAAGATGCTGAAAAGATTGCGTCTGATTGTGCAGAGCGTATGTGCGAAGTGGAGAAGGATGATGTGAAAGAGAAAACAGTCCGCCCTCCGAAGCTCTATGATCTGACCACCCTGCAGAGGGAGGCAAACAGAATGTTTGGCTATACCGCACAGCAGACACTGGATGCTGTGCAGGAGATGTATGAGCAGAAGCTTGTCACTTATCCGAGAACAGACAGCCAGTATCTGACAGATGAGATGGGAGAAAGTACTGAAACACTGATTCAGATGTTACTTGGGAAAATGCCTTATGCCGAAGGTCTGGGATATCAGTCGGATGTGAGTAAGGTATTAAATTCAAAGAAAGTATCCGATCACCATGCAATTATCCCAACCATGGAGGTAGCAAAAGCAGATATTGGTGAATTGAAAGAACGAAACCGCAAGATTTTGTATCTGGTCAGTGCCAGGGTTCTGACAGCAACCGCAGAGCCTTATATTTATGAGAGTCATAAATGTCAGATTACCTGTAATTATCATACGTTTTATCTCACAGCAAAGAAAACAAAGCAGGAAGGATTCAAGGCGATTGAAAATAGATTGAAACAGTTCTTTGGCGTAAAGAGTGAGAAAGAAGAGCCGGAGCTGGACATCTGGGCAGGCAAGCATTACGGTCCCTGTGATTCTTTTGTATCGGAGCATTTTACACAGCCACCGAAACAGTACACGGATGTGATATTTTGTGAGCGTAAGGAGTGGATAGGAATTGAAGAAAGGAGTTCAGCATGAGAAGAAAAAAAGATAAAAGCAATGGCATTACTGCTTTGTATGAAAGACTGTCTCGTGATGATGATAATGCTGGAGAGAGTAACAGTATAGTTCATCAAAAGCAAATGCTTGAAGATTATGCTATGAAACATGGTTTTACGAATCTTGTTCATTTTACCGATGATGGTTGGAGTGGAGCGACCTTTGACAGACCTTCATGGAACAGACTTGTTGAAGGTGTTAAAAACGGAGAAATCACTGCCTGTATCTGCAAGGATATGTCCAGAATTGGCAGAGATCATCTGCAAGTAGGTTTTTTCACTGACATTCTGTTTAGAGAAAAGGAAGTTCGATTTATAGCAATCAATAATGGTATTGACAGTGACCGTCAAGAAACCAGTGAGTTTGCCCCTTTTCTGAATATCATGAATGAGTGGTTTGTCAGGGATACAAGTAAGAAAATTAAAGCTGTACTGAAATCCAGAGGTTCTTCCGGCAACGCTCATACAAGTAATATCCCACCATACGGCTATTTGAAAGACCCCGAAAACCCCGACCATTGGATTATTGATGAAGAAGCTGCTGAAGTAGTCCGCAGAATTTATCGTATGACTATTGAGGGAAAAGGACCTTATCAGATAGCAAGAGAACTTTCAGAAGAAAAAATTGAAAGACCATCTTATTATCTTGGCAAAAAGGGACTTGGAAATCATGCAAGCAACTATGACAAAGAAAATCCGTATATGTGGCGAGGAAATCAGGTTACTACTCTGATTGCCCGACCAGAGTATATCGGAAAGACTGTCAACTTCAGGACATTCAAAAATTCCTATAAGGACAAAAAGACGAAAAGGGCAGATAAGGAAGATTGGGTGGTTTTTGATGATACACAAGAGCCTATTGTCGATGAAGAAACATGGATGCTTGCTCAAAAGTTAAGACAGAATGTAAGAAAAGCAGACCCTATGGGTGAGCCTAATGTTCTAACCGGAAAGATTTACTGTGCTGACTGTGGTGCGCCGATGTATAATCACAGGCAACGAAAAGGGCGTGAAAGAATATACTATACTACCAAAGGCGAAAAGCGGATAAGCCATTCAAATCCGGCAGATTGTTATGAATGTTCCACTTATAATCTTGCTTATCAGAAGTATGACCGGCATTGTACTTGCCACCATATTTCAACAAAAGCACTTAAAAGCATCATTCTGAAAACCATACAAGAGACTTGCCATTATGTTTCTTTGAATGAGCAGGAGTTTGTCTATTCTCTGCAAGAAGAATCGGCGATGAAAGATATTGCTGTTTCTGAAACTGTAAAAAAACGCATTGAAAGAAATCAGAAGCGAGTTCACGAACTGGATATGCTTATCAGGAAAATCTATGAAGATAACGTAATTGGAAGATTGCCGGACAGGCTTTTTCAGAGTATGCTTACTGATTATGAAAATGAGCAGAACGAGCTAAACAAGATTATTGAGACTGACACCGCTGATATGCAACGAATTATAGGCGGTCAAAATAATGTGGAGCGTTTTCTAAAGCTGGTTAAAAAGTATGAGAACATTACAGAGCTTACTCCTGCCATGATAAATGAATTTATAGATAAAATACTGGTTCACGAGCCACAGGGAAAAGGTGCAGACCGCACCACAGAGGTGGAGATATATCTTAACTATGTCGGGCAATTTCAAGTACCTGTGGAGCAGCATGAACCAACAGAGGAAGAAAGGATTGCTGCTGAAAAAGAAGCAGATCGACTTCGCAGAAAACGAGAATCCAATCGTAAGTATATGAAAAAGATTCGTGAGAAATCAAAAAAATTTGCGGAGCATGAGCGTATAGCAGAAGAAAATAATTCTGATAGCAAGCTGTGTGCTGAACAGAACGCCACAAGCAAATCAAATCGGCAAAAAGTGAAAGGAGAAAAAATAGCATGACAGAATTGAAACCACGAATCCATGACGAAAGCAACGGTCTGGACTATGTTCTTGTGGGCGATTACTATGTGCCGGACTTGAAGCTGCCGGAGGAACACCGCCCTATCGGTATGTGGGGCAGACTGCACAGGACATATTTAGAGCAGTACCACCCTGCAAGGTTCTCTGCCCTCTGTTTATCCGGCGAACTGCATACTTACCTTGCTGACCTGAACGAACAGGCAACGGAAAGGTGCAGCCTTATCATTGAGCAGATGAAACAAGCCGAGGGTGTGACCGAAACCATGAAAGCAGACAATCAGATATTGTGGGTACAGTCCATGAACTCTATCCGTAACCGAGCCGAAGAAATCATCAGACAGGAAATGATTTACTGCTGATTTTATCAAGTCCAAAACCAACAAATTTATATCGTAAACGAAGCGACAGGTATTTCCTTATGAAGTGTCTGTCGCTTTTCATTTATCAAACTTTAAGGAGGAAAACACAATGAAGATGAACCGGAATGAAATGGAAGCCCTTTATGCCTTTGGCTGTCCGAACCTGAAAGCAACTGTTGAGCGTTTGCGTATGGTGGCTGCCCTTGCACCCGATCCAGTGGCGAAGAAGCTGTTTTATATGCTTTCCGTCAAGCTGAGTGCTGAGGGTGTTGAAAGGTGGTATCGCTGCTTTTACTGCAAGCTGCGTGTGTTGAAAAACCATAGGGAGGGCTGCTATGGCGAGACTGACGAAGATTGAGAAAGAAACAATCGTTCTCTTTAATGAGGGCGAGGACAAGGCAAATATCTACACCCACAACGCCGGATTGAAAAAGAGGTTGGCTGCTTTTGCTAAGAAGTACCCTGACCTTTGCCGACTGGAAAAATCCAATGTTCAAGGCGGTGTTTCTTATGAGCTGGCAAAGTCCCGTCTGTCTATCCGTTTCTTGCCGCCTTACAGTGAGGAACGCAGACAGAAAGCCAGCGAATATGCGAAAAAGCATGGGCTGAACAGCCAGCAGGGATAATGTGATAATCAGGGCTGATATGCGGTTAAAATGTCAGGTGCAGACCTGATGTTTTGACCGTTGCCTATCGCCTGTGAGGAAAGTATCGGGGACTATGGATTTTGCAGAAATGTGCGTTACAGGTAAGTAAAAAAACTACTTGATAGAGTGTAAATTGAATTGTTCATATCGGTATGATATAATTTACTGAAATGAAGCAAGAAGGTGGACTTTTGTATGAAAAAATTTTTGAAAATATTGCTAATCATTATAGGAATAGTCTTTTTGATTTTTGCAGCACTGATATGTATTGGACTGTTTGTTGATTATGATGACCATATTGAAAATGGTCGCTATACTTATGTTCCGGAAGATGACAATAAAGACAATGCATATGTCGAATTCAATTTGAGCGATTACGATAAAAAGGATTCTGAACTCATATATTATAGTTCTGTCGAAGAAGCTATTTTGAATTCTCCTTTGAATACTGAAAATGAAGAATTTTCTGTTCCAGAAGATTTTCTTAATCATGTTGATGAAATATTGCATATATGGAATGGCAAACAGTATGATACGATTTTCTATCGGGCAGGAAGCGATAATGATCCCGTTCAAGGTTTTGTGATGGCACGCTGCAAAAAACAGGTGGAGGAAGCAACTGTACAATATGCGTTTATGAATGCTACACCGGTTACAACTAAAGCGGATAGCATTCTTATATCTGATATTACAGAACTAATTCATTCATCTTTAAAATTAAGTGATTTTCAACAGGACTTGAATCCAAATTATCCAGATACCAGATTTGTTTTTGGCTATGCACATGATAAGGAAATTTACTCATTAGAAGTAGAAGGTCAAAAGCCAGATGGTGTTATTGAAATCAATGTATATGACAGAACGATGTATCTATGGTATTATGATGATTTAAAGAGCGACAAGAGAGGAAACAATCTAAGTTATTCAGTAGATATGCCAGAGTAATTTTTCAAATTGTCTAATCTGCCACAACTGAATATGACCGTTAAGGTCAGATGAAGAAACCGATGTATTGAGCGTAAAGCGATCATGCGTCGGTTTTTCTTTTTGCAAAATAGTCCGGTGGACTGTTTTGTAAAACCGAAGGAACTGACAGAGCTTGGGACGGGGCGAAGTCAGTTTGTTCGGGCGGGAGTACAGAGGGTGCAACCCTTTGTGCATGGGTACAGGGAATGCAATACCCCTGTGCAGGTCAAGGGCGGCAGCCTTGCCCAGTTAAGTGGCGTTTCGCCACTTAGTACTGGGTATTACTTGACGCAGAAAGCCGCAAGGAATCAGCTTCGCTGCCCTTCTCCCCTGTCGGGGAAATCAAAAAGAAAAGGAGGAACTCATGTGAAATTAACAAGACACAATGGACGAGCCGGAAAGAATGGCGTTTATAATCCGAAGCACAATGACCGCAGTTTTGACATTGCCAACAGCGAACACATTGATGAAGAACGAGCCAAACAAAATCTCTATTGGGACTGTTACAATGGCTTCCGCAATTTCAAAAATCCCGAAAAGGAAAATGAGCTGTCTGCCACTTTTGAAGATGTGGAACAGCTTTTTTATCATCAGCGGTATCGTGATTTTGTGACAGGACAGAACGAAAGAAATGTGAAGAACAGACACCCTGAAAGGAATAAGGAAACCGGAGATTTGCTCAAAAGCAAAAAGACCTGTCCAGAGGAAACGGTCTATCAGATTGGAACGCTTGATAATCATGTTCCGCCGGAATTGCTCATTGAGATCGTCACAGAATTTATGGAAATCGTAAATGAGCGTTTCGGCTCTCATGTCCATATCCTGAATTGGGCGCTGCACTTGGATGAAAGCACCCCTCATATTCACGAGCGTCATGTGTTCGACTGTGAAAATCAATATGGGGAGATTGCCCCACAGCAGGAAAAGGCTTTGGAAGCACTGGGGTTTGAACTGCCGGAACCGGAGAAGCCTGTCGGAAGAAAAAATAACCGCAAGATGACTTTCGATTCAGCTTGCCGAGTGCTGCTGTTTGATGTGGCGAAAAAGCATGGCTTACAACTGGAAGAAGAACCGGAATATGGTGGTCGTGCTTATCTGGAAAAACAGGATTATATCCTTTTCAAGCAAAAGGAGCAACTGTCAGCACAGGAGCAAAAGCTGGAAGAACTCACGATGAAGATTGAGGATGTGGAAGCTCTGGTGGATGAGGTTGCCGATATTGCCTATGACAAGGCGGTTGAGGTCGTTGCTGATACTGTAAAACTGGAAACGCACAAGGAGGATATTAAGCTGGTGGAGCAGTCTAAGGCGTGGGTTCTCTCCCCTGAGCGTAAGGCTTCAAAGAAAGAAGTTGAGTATGCAGTGAAACGATTGGATGGCGTGATTGCCAGAATCACAAATGCTATGAAATCAACTATTCAGAAAATCCAAACTACGCTGATGAAACCGGAGGTCAAAAAAGCCGGAACGGAGCAAATCAAGAAGAAAGCCAAAAGTTCCATTATAGAGCAGTTGAGCCGCAAGAAGAAGGAAATGGCAGAGCGTGAAGTCAGCCGGACAATTCCGGCGAAAAGCAAAAAACAGGATATGGAACTTTAAGGCACTTGCTGTTTTCACTTTGAAAATGACAGGTGCTTTTGCTTTAGGGAGCAAGAAATTATCTTCCATTCTTTAGGTTGATGAAGTATAATGGAGATACACTATTTGAAAATCTTAAAGAGGTAACAGCTATCATGAAAAAACTATTAACATTGATGTTACTTGTTTCACTGTGCTTAAGCGGTTGTGCATTAGGGAACAATGTATCGGATATATTAAAGATATGTTAAAAGATTTTTTGCCAATAGAAAACAGTGATGATTGGATAATGTCGATATTAAGCAACAATATTAAGGTCGATAAAGATGGTGAAGAAACGTTAGAAATTTGTGGAGTAATGGGATAGGAGACCAGCTATGAATATTAAAGAACTTGTACTAGTAATCAGCATTCTTTTATCCATAAGAATAGCTGAATACGCTATGAAAAAATATAAGGAACAGAAAGACGTTGAGGTAACAAAAAAGCAGAAATCCAGAAAGCAGACAAAAAAATATATAATTACAGCACCCAGCATCTTGAAAGTAGGATTACCATGCGGAATATTTTTTGGTTGTACAACTATTGCTTTTATTTTAAGTCAGATCTTCAAATGGGAATTTGTACAACAGATAGAAAATTGTTATTTTATGTTGATTTGTTTGTTGGTATCTATAGGATTTACAGTATTAGGAATTGTTCTGACATTATATGGATACATATGGAAGATAGAATATGACACACAAGAGATTATCTACCGTTCTGCATTAGGAATTACAAGGAAATATAGAATTGAAGATATTACAAGATGCGTAGGAAAGAGAAGAAATCAATATCGCTTTTATCAAGGGGAGAAAAAGATATTCCAGTATGAAATGGATGCAGAAGGAGATGTTTATGATTTACTAATTATTTTGAAAAAAAGGGGGATAGATGAAGAAGAATTGATTCCATCTACGAAAGAGCACTGCATCGTAGAGCCAATGATTATCCGGAAAATATTGCCTATCATAGGTTTCTGCATTTATACTTTTTTTACAATTGTATTATTTTTGACTCGAGATGGGAAAATTTGGATGTATCTGTTGCTGGGAGTGATAGATTTACTGTTGCTTTATTACAGCGGTGTCTATTGGTATGATCAACTGGAAGTACAAGACAAACTTTATAAGAAAGATTTTCTAAAGAAAATGCGGACAGTTGAATTTAAAGAGATTACAAAGGTTGAGCAACACAAAAGTATAATAGAAAAGGAGTACATAATTATTTATGTAAAAGGAGAAAAACCAATAAAAATAGACAGATATAATGAAAATGTAGAAGTTTTGCTAATGAGATTAAAGGATGAAAAAATATCTGTAATGTGATTGATAAATAATGTGGAAGATTAGGATAAAGAAGAAGCAGTACTTATTCGGATAAAAAAGGAAAGCGGAGAACACCAGATCTCTTACTGGTACAATTTTCCAGTATTGAAACGTATATTGGTTCAGCATTTGGTGGTGCATTAGGTGGAATTTTGGGAGCACCTTCAGCTATAGGAAAAGTAGGTACAACTATAGGCGCTTCTGAAAAGATACTAAATTTTTTATCAAAGCCCTTTATTATTGGAGGGATTTCAAGTGGAACATCAACATTAGTTGGGGAAAGTCTTGAAACGATGACAGGAACAAATAAAAGGGGAATAGAACAAATCGGCTTGGATGTACTTGAAGATTTGATTTTAGGAGGTATCTTAGGCGGTATAGGATCAAAAATAAAAATAAAAGGATTAAATGCAGGAAGAAATAACTATCAAGCAATTTTTGCAGGAGGAATAACAAGGCTTGTTAATGGGACAGGTGCAATGCATCTTAAAACATTATTAAAAGGATATATTGCACAATTAGTTGAATCGATAGGAGATGGAGTAGCAGGAGAGATATATGATTATATAAAAACAGAATTATTTGGTTGTGGGGAGGCATAAAATGGAATTTAGTATTTTTAGACTTGAAATAAGAGGGATATTGTTTGGAATAGCAGTATTATGTTATATAGTGTATTGTATAAAAAAAGAAAGTTTTTATTTGCACTTTTTTTAAGAAAAAAAGTGTTGTAGAGCAATATAAATATAACGGTAGAAATGATATTAAATTACTTAGAGGTGCTAATTTAATGTTATTAATAACGGTAATTTTTATTTTAGTATATATAATGAAAATTATTTTTGATATTCCGTACATAATTAATAAAGAATATTTTTACATTAAAGGCTATACTATTGAACAAAGTCATGGTGGTGCGGATGTTTCTCATGAACGTAGAAGCATTTTTGTAAAGGATGAAGATACAGGAAAAGTATTTGAAATTACGGTTTTTTCAGAATAGATTGATGAAAACGATTTTTTAGAAGTTGAATTTTTGCCACATACCAAATATGGAGCAATTATTTCGAGAGAAAAATCGAGATGATTAGGTTAATTGGAAGTTACCATACGAGGAGAAAATGCTATGACAATATCTGATTTCAAGAAAGACACAAGCCTGACAAGTATACCGGAAAACAGCAGCAATCTTACAAACTTAGATTTAGAACCTGTAATCGCCTATGGCAGACTGCGTGCATTATTTGGAGAACCCAATTATGAAACACAGAATTTTGAAGACGCTTACTCTTATATTCTATTTGTTGAGTCGGAGTCTTCTGAAAAAATTTACTTGGAAGTGTATGAGGGAAGCAGCGGACCGGCGATTGGTGGTCTGAACAATGCTGAGAGTTTGCAAGCTGCTGAAACTCTGAAGAAATTGATAGAGGAATCAGAAGAAGTGGCAGATTATCAGTATGAGGGATACTATTTGGATTTAGATTCAAAAATCACTATGGGTATCAAAGATGGCGTGCCTTATTATAACGAGGAATTTTGTGAGGAAATTCCCGATTTTCACTAATTAGACGAAATAATTATCATTTAGAAGAAGCAGGAAATCTGAAAAGGTCTCCTGCTTCTTTTGCACCCAAAATTGAATATGGAACTCTAAGGCACTTGCTGTTTTCGTTTTGAAAATGACAGGTGCTTTTTTCGTTTCAGGAAAGGAGTCACATGAATGTATTTGAAGTTGTAAAAGAAAATGTTACTGCCCGACAAGCCGCAGAAGCCTATGGCTTGAAAGTGGGTCGCACAGGTATGGCGTGCTGTCCGTTTCACTTGGATAAGTCCCCCAGTATGAAGCTGGATGAACGCTATTACTGTTTTGGCTGCGGAGTGACCGGAGACGCTGTTGATCTCACAGCGAAGCTATTCGGTATCGGGCTGAGGGAAGCTGCTGTCAAACTTGCTGAAGATTTTGGTCTTAACTATGACAGCCGACAAAAGCCCAGTGTCCGCCCTCGTATTCGTGAGCCGACACCGGAACAGAAGTATCAAAAAGGAGAAAATCATTGCTACAAGGTGCTGACGGATTATTTTCATCTTCTTAGAGAATGGGAAAAGAAATACGCTCCTAAACAGCCGGATGAGGAATGGAATCCTCTGTTTGCAGAAGCACTGTATAAGAAGAACTATATCGAATATCTGCTTGATATTCTTCTGTATGGTTCATTGGAGGAACGAAAAGCACTTGTGGCAGAACAGAGAAAGGAGGTGTTGAAACTTGAACAGCGAATTGCAGAACTGTCAGCAGACAGAACCATGCACAGTAGAAGAAATCCGAAACAGCTTAGAGCAGAGCGAGAAAGGTAAGGTTTATAATACTGCCGCAAATTATAAGCGTGTTCTGCAATATGACCCACTTTTGAAAGGGGCTATCCGAAAAAATCTTCTGACCGAAAGAATCGACATTGTGAAGCCCCTCGGCTGGTATCGTGACAGCCCGACATTGACGGATGTAGATGTGAAATATCTGCTCCTATATTTTGAAGAAAACTATGGATTGACCGTAGAGAAGAAAATTATAGACGCAGTTGCGGTTATTGCCAATGAAAATCGTTACCACCCTGTCTGTGATTTTCTCAATGCCTTGCAATGGGACGGAACAGAACGCATACGCTTCTGTCTGCACCGCTTTCTCGGTTCTGATACAGATGATTACACCTATGAAGCATTGAAGTTGTTTCTGCTGGGTGCTATCTCACGAGCCTTTAAGCCGGGGTGTAAATTTGAGGTAATGCTCTGTCTTGTAGGCGGTCAGGGAGCCGGAAAGTCCTCTTTCTTCCGTTTGCTTGCGGTCAATGATGATTGGTTCTCTGATGACTTGAAAAAGCTGGATGATGAAAATGTGTACCGCAAAATGCAGGGGCATTGGATTATTGAAATGTCGGAAATGATTGCAACCGCCAACGCTAAGAGCATTGAAGAAATCAAGTCCTTTCTGAGCCGACAAAAGGAAACCTATAAGATACCCTATGAAACACATCCGGCAGACAGAAAACGACAATGTGTGTTTGGAGGTTCTTCTAATACCCTTGACTTTCTTCCCCTTGACCGAACAGGCAACCGCCGCTTCGTTCCGGTTATGGTCTATCCTGAAAGGGCTGAGGTTCATATTTTGGAGGATGAACAGGCTTCCAGAGAGTATATCAATCAGATGTGGGCAGAAGCTATGGAGATTTACAGAAGCGGCAATTTCCGTCTGAGATTCAGTCCGGCTATGAACGCTTATCTGAAAGCCCACCAAAAGGACTTTATGCCGGAGGACACAAAGGCAGGACAGATTTTAGACTATTTGGAACGCTATTCCGGCAGCATAGTCTGCTCTAAGCAGCTTTACAAGGAAGCACTGGGGCATGATTATGACGAACCGAAACAATGGGAGCTGCGAGAGATCAACGACATTATGAATAACGCTGTCACAGGCTGGAGGGCGTTCAGCAATCCGAGGTATTTTCCAGAGCCTTACCGCCGACAAAAGGGCTGGGAGCGTATCAGGAATGACAACGAGCCTGACAACAGCATGGATGGTTTTCAGGAAATCCCGACAGAGGAAATGGAACAGTTAGGACTTCCGGAAGAATGGTTGAAGCAAAAATAAAAGCCCGTTGTCGCTTCGGTTGTCGAGCCGGTTGTCGGTCTGGTTGTCGGGCAAAAATCCCGAAAGCCTTGATATTGCGGCACTTTTCCCTCTCTGACAACCATGACAACCAATATTATAAAGAAAAAGGAAATAGTAAAAAGATAGTATCGCCCGATAAAGAAAAAAGGTTTTCTGATGTCCGTTGTCGGAACTTCGTTGTCAGACCTTTCCTTGTCGGGCTTTTTTCATTTAAGTAGGAGGAATATCGTATGACAAATATTGTGAACAGTACACTACCCACCCCAAATAACCATTCGGAGAAAAACAAACCGGATGGAGTTTTTGTGATTAAGCAAGGCAAAACAAATTATAAAGTCAAAGTGTTTTTTGACCATAGTAGCGGTTTGACTGCTGAGGACAGGTTGAAACGCATTATTCAGGCAGAAGCAGAGAGAGAATCTGCGTAAGTAATATAAAAAATATCCACGCACCCCCTTGACAAAAGCTTTCAGAAGATACATTGCTTTCAGCGATGGAACGTGCAGGGAATGAAGAACTGACCGAAGATACGGAAAAGAAAGGACTTGGCACACCGGCAACAAGGGCAGCAATCATTGAAAAACTGATTCATTCTGGCTTTGTGAAAAGGGAAAAGAAAAATCTTGTGCCGACAGATGATGGAAATGTACTGATTACGGTTCTGCCGGATGAGATTAAATCTCCGAAGATGACAGCAGAGTGGGAAATGGCGTTGAATCATATTGCCCAGAATACAGAGACAGCAGATGAATTCCTAAATGGAATTACAGAGCTGATGCAGGAACTGGTTGCTAGGTATCAGGGGATTTCAGAAGAAAAGAAAGACCAGTTTCAGGGAAAGGCAAAAGGAGAAATCATTGGCAAATGTCCCCGCTGTGGAGCAGATGTCCGGGAAGGAAAAGTAAACTTTTACTGCTCTGACCGGAGCTGTGCTTTTACCTTATGGAAGAATGATAAATTCCTTGCAAGTCAGGGAAAAAAGATGGATAAGACGACAGCAAAGAAATTTCTGTCTAAAGGAAAAATCCATTATAAGGATCTGGTATCAAGAAAAACAGGGAGACAGTATGAAGCAACCGTGGAAATGGTTGATCTCGGTGAGGGAAATGTACAGTTCAATCTGATTTTCCCACAACGATAAGTAGTGTATTGCAGGCAGTCTAAGGACTGTCTGTTTTAATACAAATATATGAAAGAGAGGACCTTAGCATGAAGAAAAAAGGTAATTTTAGAAAAGTAGTATCTGGCTTGCTGGCAGGCATGACAATGCTTAGTACAGTGTTATCTCCAATGACTGCATATGCAGCGGAGATCCAGCCAGAGGAGAACCCTCCACTTTATGAGGAAGTGAAAGAACTTCTGGATGAAGATGAGGTGGTGACTGCCAAAGATTATGAAATGGAAACAGGCAGTGTATTTGATGTGAAATCAGACTACACAGGACTGGAAATCAAGGATGATAACAAGGTCAAAGTCACATTTGAGGAAGCAAAGAATGATAAGAATGAGGATTTTACGACAGATCATGCGGACACTTACAAAGCGGTCTATTATGTGGAACCGGTAAATCAGGAGCATCCGAAGTACCAGATCAGCCGAAACCTGATTGTGCGTGAGAAAGAAACAGAAACGCAGACAGGGGCGGCAGGAAGTGAAGCAGTGACCGAATCCGAAACAGCTGGCAGTGAACAGCAGACAGAGGAAGCGGAGGAGTCCGAAGCAGACTCGGAGATTACCGATATTGACGCTGACGAATTTGATGATTTGGTAGAGCAGGCACAGAATCAGGATACCTATGATGAAGAATCAGGGTTAGAGCTTCATGATGTTTTGGAACAGGCAGGAGAAGAAGGCGTGGATCTTGAAGCTATGGAAGAGGGAGAGATTGCAACATTTGAAGCAGTTTCCGCTTATTCAGCAAGAAGTACACAGCAGGTAACAATTGAAAAAGGACCACTGTATAGATATGCAGATTATAATCTTGGAACCTATCTGACAGAGCCGTACTATATCAGCTACGGAAGCGTCAGAGCAATTGCGTATTGTGTACAGCCAGCTAAGCCAGGACCTGGATCTGGAAATTATACAATCACAAAGATTGGAGACAATCAGGCGTTAGCAAAAGTGTGTTATTACGGTACTGATGCCGCAGGAAGCGAAAGCTTTTTTGCGAATAAACACACGGATTTTTCAGAAGGAAAAAGATTCATCATTATTCACATGGCTGCATCCTATGCCAACGGAAGTAGTGATGCATTTTACGGAACAAATGCTACAGGAGAGGCTTTGGCAAAAGAACTCTATAATTATTGTGTGAATAAGCCGGAAATACCAGATGTAGCGATGTCATTTTCGAAGCCGAATGTAAAAACTTATGTAGACGGAAATGTTCAGAGAACGGAGAACATTCAGTTCAACGCATCTTCCCAGCAGAAAATTACAATGGACTTACCAAAGGGAGTAAAGCTCCATAATGTATCTACTGGAAAGGTAAGTGCGGCAGGTGCAAGCGTAACAATTGGAGGCGGAACCACGTTTTATCTCTCAGCGCCTCTGACACAGACAAAAGATGTAAGTGCTACCTTTTCTGCAAAAATGAAGGGAAGTATTACAAAAGATTATTCAGCATATAAACTGACTACGAATGCAAGTGTTCAGGATCTGGCATTTGTGTTTGGAGAAGGTGTTGCTGATGAAAAATATGTAAGCTTAAAGGTGTCCTGGATTGAACAGGCTACGATCGAAATCGTAAAAAAAGACGATACAGCGGATGTTAATCTTGCAGGTGCAGTATTTGGTGTATACAGCGATGAGGCATGTACAAAGCTGATTACTCAGATGCCGGCAACAGATAAGAACGGAAAATCCTCTGTTACGATCATCAAGACACAGGATACCGTTTATCTGAAAGAAATCACAGCACCACAGGGGTATGTAGTAAATGCAACAGCAACAAATGTAAAACTGGTAGCAAGTAAGACCTCAGCTGTAACCGTGGAAAATAAAGAACAGCTGGCAGAGCTTACCATTTACAAAGAAGGACAGGTTCTGACCGGAGCAGATGTCAGTGAAAATGGAACGGTATTTCAGTATGAAAACCGCAGACAGAAAAATGCAGTGTATAACGTGTATGCAGGGGCAGATATCGTAACAGCTTATGGCACAAAAGTGTACAGCAAAGGTGACCTTGTAAAAGAAAACCTGACAACAGGTGAGAATGGTTCTGTCACACTGAAAAACCTGCATCTTGGAACCTACGTGGTAAAAGAAACAAAAGCACCGGACTCTTTCTATAACGGCAGCGAAGAAAAGTCAGTGACTCTAACTTATGCTGGTCAGAATAAAGAAGTTGTATTTGCAGATGTGACTTTTAACAACGAGAGACAGAAAGCAGATGTTTCCGTAATAAAACAGGATAAAGATACCAGGAAACCACTGAAAGGCGGTATTTTTGCTCTGTATGCATCCGATGATATCAGAAATGCAGACGGAAGCGTTGTTGTGAAAAAAGGAACGCTGATTGAGAAAGTAACTACTGGCGCAGACGGAACTGCAAAATTTACAGCAGATCTTCCGATTGGATATTCCTATTCTGTAAAAGAAGATCAGGCACCGGAAGGTTATGTGAGAAATACAGAAGATGTGTACACGTTCAAGTTTTCTTACACCAATGATAAAGAAGCAACCGTATCTTTTGCCCATACCTTCAGCAATGACCGTGTGACAGCAAAGATCAATCTTTATAAAATGGATAAAGAGACAGGAAAAGCAGTACCGCAGGGAGATGCCACATTGAAAGGTGCAGTTTATGGATTGTATGCCCGTGAAGATATCGTGCATCCGGACGGAGCAACCGGAACTATTTATAAAGCAGGAGAACAGGTAGCTTCTCTTACAACAGATGACAAAGGACAGGCTTCTGTAAAAGGCTTATATCTTGGCAAATATTATATCAAAGAGATTACACCGCCGACCGGATACCTGGCAGATACAGAAGAGCATGATCTTACGTGCAGTTATGAAGGAGATATGACAGCAGAAGTAAAAAGAGAGTGCACTTCCAGTGAGCAGGTCATCAAGCAGCCATTCCAGATCATCAAAGCAGCCAACAATGGAAAGACCGATGCCGATCTGTTATCCGGAGCCGGATTTACAGTTTATCTGAAATCTTCCCTTACAAAGAAAGCAGATGGAAGCTACGACTTTGATTCTGCAAAACCTGTAGTGAGTGGAGAAAATGGAGCAACTGAGATTTTCACAGATGAAAAAGGTTATGCCTGCAGTATTCCATTACCATTTGGAAGCTATATCGTGCGTGAGACTACAACACCGCACAATTACAAGCCAGTCGATGATTTTGAAGTGAATATCACAGAGCATCATCCAAATGAGCCACAGATCTGGCGTGTGCTTTTGGATGAAGAGTTTAAGGCAAAACTGAAAATCGTGAAAAAAGACGATGAAACAAAGAAATCCGTATTGATTGCCGGAACTGAATTTAAGGTATATGACCTGGACAACAAGAAGTATGTGGAACAGGTAACAACTTATCCAGTGACAACAACCCATAAGTCCTATTTTACGGACAGCCAGGGATATCTAATCATGCCGAAGAATCTGAAGATCGGACATTACCGGATTGAGGAAGTCAACGCACCGGAAGGGTACACAATTAACAAGAATTATGTAGAGATTGCGGTGGATGCAAACACAGCATACCAGATGGATTCTGAGAGCGGAGATGCCATTATTACGGTAGATTACGAGAATCATCCGGTAAAAGGAAAGTTGACGATCTATAAAAAAGGTGAGATCCTGACCGGATTTAAGAAAGATTTTGTTTATGAAGAAAGATATCTGAAAGGTGCATCATTTAATGTCTATGCAGCTGAAAATATCTATACACCGGATTATCAGAAAGATGAAAACGGAAACAGACAGCTGATCTATGCAAAAGATGCACTGGTAACAACGGTAACGACCGGGGAAGACGGAAAAGCAGTTGCAGAGAATCTGCCACTTGGTTCTTACTATGTGGTAGAAAAGACTGCACCGGAAGGATTCGTTTTGAACCATGACAGATCAGAAGTCGCATTTGTCTATGCCGATCAGGATACACCTGTGATTGAACAGGAAGTGACGGTTGGCGATGACCGACAGAAAGTTGCAATCCAGGTAGAAAAACAGGATGCAGAAAATGGTGCAACCATAGAAGGGGCTGTCTTTGGTATCTATAACAAAGAGGATATCAAGGCAGATGGAAAAGTGATCGTGAAAGCAGACACACTGTTGCAGGAAATGACTTCTGATAAAGATGGTCTTGCAACATGTACGCTGGATCTGCCACTTGGACAGTATTATGTGAAAGAGTTAAAAGCACCGGCGGGATTTGTATCTTCTGATGAAGTTCTGAATCTGGATGCTTCTTACCAGGGACAGGATGTGAAGACAGTAAAACTGAAAACTGTGAAAAAGAACCAGCCGACAACAGTAGAAATCACGAAATCTGATGTAACAACAGGTGTGGAGCTGGATGGGGCAAAACTCACTGTTCTTGATAAAGAAGGAAATGTTGTGGATCAGTGGACTTCTGTAAAAGATCAGCCACATGTGATCAAACGACTGACAGTTGGAGAGGAATACACCTTTCGTGAGGAAATGGCACCTTATGGTTATCTGAAAGCAACGGATGTGAAGTTCACACTGGAAGATACTGCCGAGATTCAAAAAGTAGAGATGAAAGATGAAGTTCCGACAGGACTTCTGATCATCAACAAAAATGGAGAGTTTTTGGATAAGGTGACACTTCTGGATCATGTAAAAGGTACCGTGGAGCATCTTTTTGAGTATGTAACCGGAAGCCTTGCAGATGTGACTTTCGATGTATTTGCGGCGGAAGATATCAAAGCGGCAGATAGTGTCAGCGAAGATTATTTTAAAGCAGATGAAAAAGTGGGAACCATTACCACAGATTCTAATGGTATTGCACAGATGGGAGATCTCCCGGCTGGCAAGTACTATGTGAAGGAAGTAAAAACTGCCCATGGTTATGTGCTGGACGGAGAACCGAGATATGTTGATCTTTCCTACCGTGATCAGGATACACCAGTCATCACTTATGATGAGAAATGGCAGAATGCCCGTCAGAAAGTAAAGGTTACGGTTGTGAAGAAAGAAAAAGATACAGACCGTGTCCTTGCAGGTGGTGTCTTCGGTCTTTATACCAGTGAAGATATCAAAAATGCAAAGGGCGAGGTACTCCTTGAGAAAGACAGTCTGATCGAGCAGCGAGTAACGGATGAAAAAGGACAGATTACTTTTACGGTAGATCTTCCGGTAGATGGAAAATACTATGTGAAAGAAATCTTTGCGCCGGACGGATTTGTTACAACAGAAGAAGTACAGGAATTTACCTTTGAATATGCCGGAGAAGACCAGACAGAAGTAAGCTACGACTTTACTTTTGAAAATCAGCCAACCACAGTGGAGCTGTCCAAAACAGACCTGACAACAGGTAAAGAACTTCCAGGTGCACACCTGAAAGTAACGGATTCAGATGGCAATGCAGTAGATGAATGGACTTCTACGGAAGAATCCCATGTGATCAAAGAACTGGTTGTTGGTAAGAAATACACCATGACAGAGACAAAACCGGCAGATGGATATGTCACTGCAGAAAGTATTACTTTCACAGTAGAGAATACAGCAGAGGTTCAGAAGCATGAGATGAAAGATGATGTGACAAAAGTAGAGATCAGTAAGACTGATATCACAGGAGAAACTGAGATTCCAGGTGCGAAACTGACGATTCTCGATAAGGATGATCAGGTAGTAGAGAGCTGGACTTCCACAGAGGAAGCACACTATATCGAAAAACTGCCAATCGGTAAATATACCTTACGTGAAGAGCAGGCACCGAAAGGATATCTTCTGACAGCCGATGTGACATTTGAGGTGAAAGATAACGGAGAAATCCAGAAAGTGGCTATGAAAGATGATACTGCCAAGGGAAAAGTGATTCTCAATAAGACAGATAAATCATCAGGAGAACCGCTGAAAGGGGTAGAATTTGAACTCCGTGACAGTAAAGGAAAAGTTCTGGAAACCTTAAAGACAGATGCTGCCGGTCATGCAGAAAGTAAGCTGTATGAGATTGCCACATTTAAGAACGGCAAATATGATACCGCTATCAAGTATTATCTGGTGGAAACAAAGACACTGGACGGATACACACTGGATCAGACCAAGCATGAAGTGACATTTGCCTATGCAGATGACAGTACACCGGTTGTAGAAGTTACCTTTAATCTGACAAATGAGAAACCGGAAGTTCCAGAAACACCGAAAACACTGGATACACCACAGTCCCATGAAGAGACAAAGGTATCAAATGCACCGAAAACAGGTGACAGCACGAATATTTGGCTGCCGATTCTTCTTCTGGTAATCTCCACAGGAGGTATGGCAGGACTTTATATCAGAAAAAAGAAAAACAGAAAATAGTAAAGTAATTAATTTGTAGTAAAGGGGGGCCCTGAATCAGGGCTCCCTTTTCAATACAACTAATGAAAGAAAGGAACAGAAAACTATGATGAAAACAATGGTAAAAAGACAGGAAGCAAAAAAGAACCAGGAGAAAACTTTAAAGAGAATGATGGCTTATCAGAAGAAAGCCGAGCAGATGGTCAGTAGAAAAAGAGTGAACCATCACATGATCAGAAAGGGGTAAAAGCGTATGATGAACAGAAAAGAATTTTATGAATATGTCAAAGACAATGTAAAGGAGTATCTGCCAGAGTCTTATAAGGACGCAGAAATTAAACTGCAGGAAGTAGAAAAAAACAACGGTTTGAAGCTGACAGGTATTACGATTCCAAACGGAGATCAGAGAATCGTACCGACAGTCTATCTGGATTCCCTCTACCAGGAATATATCCATGGAAAAGATGTAGACTCTTGTGTTAGCGATGTGGCTGATATGCGTATTGAGGCACAGGGAAAAGCAGAATTTTTTGATATGGGAGTTCCAGATATTCTGGATTATGAAAAGATGAAGGACAAATTACAGATGAGAATTTGTGATAAGGAATGGAATACCGATCTTCTTGCAGATAAAGTAGTCACAGAACACGGAGATTTTGCAGCTTATTATGCAGTAAATCTGGAGGAAAATGGAGAAGGGATCAGCAGTATTCCGGTAACTGTTTCTCTGATGAACGAGTGGGGAGTATCTGCCGAACAGATTCAAGCGGATGCGATGGTGGCAGACCGAAAACGTGGTGTCACACTTATGGATATGAATGAGATTATCAAATCTATGATTTTTGGTGAAGAACCAGAAAACCTGCTGAATGAAAAAATGGATATGGAAGCCATGGAAAACCCAATGTTCTGTCTGACAAACAAAGCTAAGATGAATGGAGCGTCCCTGTTACTGCAGGAAGATATTCGTAAACAGATTGGGGAATGCCTGGGAAGTGATTACTTTGTCATCCCATCTTCCATTCATGAAGTGCTGATTCTTCCTGATAACGGCATTTTTCAGGTTCCGGAATTAAATGCGATGGTACAGGAAGTCAATGAGACAAAGGTGGAGAGACAGGAGCAGCTTTCCGATAAAGTTCAGTTTTGTGATGGGAAAACGGCAGTTATGGAAAATGCTGAGCGTAGGGAAGCTCGTTTGGAGAAAGAAAAAGCAGCCGAAAAAGCGGAAGTAAAAGGTGGAATCCATGGAAGACTGGAGAAAGCTAAGGCAGAAATCAAGGCAAAAGAGGGAGACAAAGTGCCAAAGAATAAGTCAAAAGAGCTTGCCACAGCATTATAAAGAGTAACAACGATGATTTTAAGGGGACTGTGCTAAGCAGTCCCTGATTTTATGAAAAGGAGTAGCGCATGGCAAATAAATTATATGCAATGGAACAGCTGACGGAAGAGGTGGCAAAAGATGTAGCTGCCAGTCCGCAGGAATGGATGCGGTTCCTAAACACTGCATCCAGACTGTACAAATACACTTTTCCAGAACAGCTTTTAATTTATGCACAGCGACCGGAAGCAACTGCCGTAGCATCCATGGAAATCTGGAATCAGAAGATGTACCGCTGGATCAAAAAGGGATCCAAAGGGATTGCCTTGATTGACAATACTTCCGGACCGAAAACGAAACTTCGGTATGTATTTGATGTGCAGGACACTTATAAAGTGCGGAATCTTGGAAAGGATCCTCAGTTATGGAATCTTCCGGTGGAAGGAGAACAGCTGGTGGCAGATTATCTGCAGGAGCAGTTATCACTGGAAGATACAGAAGGAGGACTTGCTGAAAGTCTGCATCAGGCAGCGAAGGAGAGTATGCAAGAATGGCTTCCAGATGCATTGGAAGAACTGAGACTGGACGTAACAGGGACATTTCTGGAAGAACTGGACGAACAGAATCAGGAAGTCGAATTTCGGGAACTGATGACCAATAGTGTCTGGTATGTATTACTAAACCGGTGTGGACTGGATGCACAGGAATATCTGGATGCAGAGGATTTTCGGCATATTACGGACTTTAATCAGCTGATAGTATTAGGACATCTGGGAAGTGCAGTCAATGAGATCAGCAGACCAGTCCTGATGCAGATTGGACGATATGTGCTGAATAATCTGGAAAATGACCTGAAAACGGTTGCAAAAGAAAAAGAAGTAGTCTATAATGAATTTAACACGTTAATGCGTGAAAACAGTACAAATAAAACAGAAGATAGAGAAGAAAATAAGGAGGAAACAGACTATGAGAGAGATCACTTACAGCCAGAACGGAGAGTATCAGATTCCAGATATCAGCCTGGAAGAGACGAGAGGAACCATCGGGAAGTATGGAATGATGAGGAAAGAGTATCTGAGAAATCACAAGGTAGCAAGGTTCAACATTCTGACTCTGCAGAACCGTCTGGACAGTCATCTGATGGAGATCGACAGTCAGGCAAGACAGAGAGTAGACAACCTGATGAACGAACTTCTGGAGAAAGATCCGGCACCGGACAAGATGGCAGACACAATGGCGTGGACCAGACACATGAACCAGATCAAAGCACAGGCAGAGGAACTGGTGATTCAGGAGATTATTTACAGTTAAGCCTGTTCCCAACAGAAGAGGAACAGTTAGGGGAAATAAGGAAAGCGGCAGCTGCATTAGAACAGCCAGCCGCTTTCCTTATTTCCGATGAAGTGATAGATGATATTCTCCGCACGGGAAGCGGACAGAAAAATACACTGTTTCATATTACAGCAAGATTGATTGAAGGTCTGGATAATGAAGAAATGCGGAACTTTCTGAAGAATGAATATGGTACCGGTGGCAAAGGATTTACCATAGATGGACAGAAAATCAGTATCTGGTATGACAATGATGGTATCCGCATCCGACGAGGAGAATCTGCCAGAAGGAACTTTGACCGCATGGTTACGTGGGAAGAAGCAGCGGACAGAATCCGGGATATGTACGAGGATGGAAATTACGTGGATAATTTGATTTCCAACAATGCCATTGAACAGGAGCAGGAAGAAATGACCAATCTTCTTGCACTCCATTTTCGGGATACCTGCAGAAACTGGGAAAAGAACCAATCATATTCAGACTGGCAGGATGTAGTGAGTGGAGCATGGACAGATCAAGAGAAAGCAGATGCGATTGTCTATCGTTTTGAATGGCTGCAGAAATATATGGATGAGAATCCGGGAGATTATTACCGCTGGGAGATTCAGCATAATCCGGAATATTTTCAGCGTTTTCAAGATTTACAGAGGGAGCGTTCCTGGGTAGACCAGAAATTTACAGTCGAACGTCCTGCACTTTCCTTTATTACACAAGACGAGATAGATGCCGTCCTGAGAAGAGGCGGTATTACTGCCGGAGGACGTAACCGAATCTATGAGTATTTCATGGAGCACCATGATATGAAAGATGCAGCTGAGTTCCTGAAAAATGAATATGGAACAGGTGGTTCTTCACCCGGAATACCAGGAGCAGATGCTTCTGACGCATCCCACGATGCAAAAGGATTAAAGCTTGGAAAAGGGAAGATTGGCAATCCAGAGGTAGAAGTTTTATTAAAGTGGAATAAGGTTGCAAAACGTGTTCGCCAGTTAATCCGCACAGATGATTATTTGTCACCGGAAGAAATGGAAAAGTACGAAGAGCGACAGGAAGCACAAAGACTGGCAGACCTGGAAGAAGCACAGCAGATGTTAGGAGAACAGCTGGAACAGGATACTTTTACAGCGGAAGATATAACGGATCTGCGACTAGTTGATTCAGAATATATGTCCGGTACCAGAACAAAAATCTATGATTTTGCTTGCAAAGTTAAGGGAGAAGAGAATCGACTTCAATACACATTAGAATATCATGATGATGGAGAAGGTTTCACGATTCATACGGAAAAAGATGATATTTGGGAGCGAATGTCAACACAAGAATTGGAACGTCTGGATGTAAAACTTGGACAAGAAGTACTTTATTATCATTATCACAACAAAACAGTAAATGCGGATACCTTAGATAAATTACGGGAAATCAAGGAAGAAATCATGGAGGAAGAGTCTTCCTATTTTACTGCTATTTCTAAACGTGTGTGGACAGATTATGATAAAAAAGAAAAAGAACTGTCGGGAGAAGTTGAGGTATCGGAAGAAAAAGAATCATTGGAAGAGATTAACGGAATAGCAGAACTGATTCCAGCAACGAACTTCCATATCACAGATGATGAACTTGGACAGGGAACACCGAAGGAGAAATTCCGAGCCAATATTATGGCTATTCAGCTGTTAAAAAAATGTGAGGATGAGAACCGCAATGCGACACCAGAGGAACAGGAAATCTTATCCAGGTACGTCGGCTGGGGAGGTCTTGCAGATGCATTTGATGAGACAAAAGCTGCATGGGAGACAGAATATCTGGAATTAAAGACTGTTCTTACACCAGAGGAATATGCTGCAGCCAGAGCTTCCACCTTAAATGCTCATTATACGCAGCCGATTGTGATTGAAAGTATGTATCAGGTGCTGGAGAATCTGGGATTTACAAAAGGAAATATCCTGGAGCCATCTATGGGAGTCGGAAACTTTTTTGGAATGCTTCCAGAGAATCTAAACCAGTCCAAACTTTATGGCGTGGAATTGGACAGCATCAGTGGCAGAATTGCAAAGCTACTCTATCCAAATGCCAATATTCAGATCAAAGGTTTTGAGAAGACAGATTATCCTAATGATTTTTTTGATGTGGCGATTGGAAATGTGCCATTTGGTGCATACAAGGTCAATGACCGTCAGTATGATCGCTACAATTTCATGATCCATGATTACTTTCTCGCCAAGACGATAGATCAGTTACGTCCAGGTGGTGTGGCGGCACTGATCACAACAAAGGGAACTATGGATAAGGCGTCACCGGAAGTCCGGAAATATCTGGCAGAGCGGGCAGATCTGTTGGGAGCAATCCGACTGCCGAACACAGCTTTTAAGGCAAATGCGGGAACAGAAGTCAGTGCTGATATCTTGTTTTTCCAAAAGAGGGAAAGCCTTACGAAAGAAATGCCGGAATGGATAAATCTGGATAGTGATGTCAATGGAATTACGGTCAATCAGTATTTTGTTCAGCATCCGGAAATGATTCTGGGTGAGATGAAAGAAGTGTCCGGTCCGTATGGTATGGAAACAACCTGTGCTCCAATGGAAGGAGCTGATTTGGAATTACAGTTACAAGAAGCTGTGAAACACATCAAGGGAAGCATGGTACCGGCAGTAGATGTGGAAACAGAACTGGATGAGATGCCAGAGAGTATTCCGGCTGATCCGAATGTTAGAAATTACAGCTATACGGTGGTAGATGATCAGGTATATTACCGTGTCAACTCTTTGATGAATCAGGTGAAAATGCCTGCAGCCACTGCAGAACGTGTAAAAGGCATGGTTGCAATCCGTGATACCGTTCGTGAGCTGATCGCCATGCAGATGGAAGAATTTGTCACAGACGAAGAAATCCAAAAACAGCAGGAAAAACTGAATCAGGTGTATGATACCTACACAGCAAAGTATGGAGTTATTGGAAGTAATGCTAATAAACGGGCATTTTCTGATGACTCTTCTTATTGTCTGCTGTGTTCCCTGGAAGACTTGAATGAAGATGGAACATTGAAGCGGAAAGCGGACATGTTCACCAAACGAACCATCAAAAAGGCGGTTGCTGTGACAAGTGTGGAAACAGCCACAGAAGCACTTGCTCTGTCTTTAAATGAAAGGGCTAAAGTAGATCTCCCATATATGGCAAAGCTGACCGGAAAGACCGAAGAGAAAATCACAGAAGAACTGGTAGGAGTTATCTTTAAGAATCCACTGACAGACCAGTGGGAAAGCGGAGATGAATATCTGTCCGGAAATGTCAGGGATAAATTAAACACTGCGAGAACCTTTGTCGAGAGTCACCCGGAATTTACACCGAATGTTCGTGCATTGGAGGCAGTTCAGCCGAGAAATCTGGAAGCATCCGAAATTGAGGTGCGTGTTGGAGCTACTTGGATTGAACCTTCAGATTATCAGGATTTTATGACGGAACTGCTTCATACGCCACGGTATCTTGCACAGAAGGAAATACAGGTAAAATTCTCTGAGGTAAATGGAGAGTGGAGGATTACAGGAAAGAATGCCGACAGTCCCAAAAATGCGTTTGCCTATGCAACGTATGGAACTGAGAGAGCAAATGCCTATAAGATTCTGGAAGATACCCTGAACCTGAAAGATGTACGCATCTATGATAAGAGTGTCAATGAAAATGGTGATGAGATCCGTATCCTCAATAAGAAAGAGACCATGCTGGCATCACAGAAGCAGGATGCAATGAAAGCAGCATTTAAAGACTGGATTTTTAAAGATCAGCAGAGGCGTGAACGATTGGTAAAGGTGTACAATGAACGATTTAACAGCATCCGTCCCCGTGAATATGATGGCAGTCATTTGACTTTCCCAGGAATGAATCCGGAAATAGAACTTCGTCCGCACCAGAAAAATGCAGTTGCACACCAGCTTTACGGAGACAATGTACTTCTGGCACATGTAGTAGGAGCTGGGAAGACCTACGAAATGGTAGCGGCGGCAATGGAAAGTAAAAGACTGGGATTATCACAGAAGAATCTCTTTGTCGTGCCAAACCATTTGACGGAGCAGTGGGGTGCAGAATTCCTACAGTTATATCCGGGAGCCAATATCCTGGTTGCAACCAAGAAAGATTTTGAACCAGCAAACCGAAAGAAGTTCTGTGCCAGAATTGCTATGGGGAATTATGATGCCATTATCATTGGACATTCCCAGTTTGAGCGTATTCCAATCTCTGATGAGAGACAGGAAGCTATGTTACGGAAGCAGATTGATGATCTGGAAATGGCAATCCAGAGTGCAAGGTATGAACAGGACGGCGGGCGTTATACCGTCAAACAGATTGAAAAGACCAGAAAGACACTGCAGACAAGGCTGGAAAAACTGAATCAGAAAGAGAAGAAAGATCAGGTAGTTACGTTTGAAGAACTGGGCGTGGATCATTTGTATGTAGATGAAGCACACAGCTATAAAAATGCGTTTCTCTATACAAAAATGAGAAATGTAGCCGGGATTGCACAGAACGAAGCACAGAAGTCCGCAGATATGTTCAATAAATGTCAGTATCTGGATGAAATTACCGGAGGAAAAGGCATTACTTTTGCTACAGGCACACCAATCAGCAACAGCATGACGGAATTATATGTTATGCAGCGGTATCTGCAGAACAGCAAACTGCAGAATATGGGACTTGGATTGTTTGATTCCTGGGCCTCTACTTTTGGCGAAGTTGTCACGAGCATTGAACTTGCACCGGAGGGCTATACTTTAGTAGGACGATAAATAATGCGTTCCTAAATTGAAAATAGGTTATCAAAGTCGGTTGCAGAATTTCAAAAAATATTTTTTTGATTCTTTGAAAAACAGTTCCGCTTTGTATCCCTATTTTCTCCTATTGGTAGAGGGAGTAATACTTTTAATACCAAAACAGATTACATAAAGAAAGGAGGATAAGAGAATGTCAAGGACTTCAAGAATTACGGCACTTTACGAGCGTTTGTCGAGAGATGATGACCTTATGGGCGAGTCAAATTCCATAACCAATCAAAAGCAATACTTGGAAGATTATGCCCGAAAGAATGGTTTCGGTAACATTCGCCATTTTACTGATGATGGTTTTTCGGGAGTAAATTTCAATCGCCCCGGCTTTCGATCGTTGATAAAAGAAGTAGAAGCTGGAAATGTTGCAACGATTATTGTTAAGGATATGAGCCGATTAGGGCGAAACTATCTGCAAGTCGGATTTTATACGGAAATTCTGTTTCCGCAGAAAGATGTCCGTTTTCTTGCAATAAACAACAGCATTGACAGTAATAATGCTTCGGATAATGACTTTGCCCCGTTTTTGAATATTATGAACGAGTGGTATGCCAAAGACACAAGCAATAAAATCAAGGCTGTGTTTGATGCCCGTATGAAAGACGGAAAGCGTTGTAGCGGTTCAATCCCCTATGGATATAACCGATTAGCAACCGACAAACAAACGCTTGTCGTTGACCCTGTGGCTTCTGGGGTGGTAAAGCGTATCTTTCTGCTTGCCAACGAGGGCAAAAGTCCGAGAGCAATCGCTGAATTGCTTACCGAAGAAAAGGTTTTAATTCCGGCAGCACACGCAAAGGAGTATCACCCCGAGCAGTATAACGGTACGAAGTTTTCAGACCCATATACTTGGGGAATGTCAACCATAAGGGCGATTTTGAGCAGACAGGAATATCTCGGTCATACGGTTTTGCGTAAGTCTGTCAGCACCAATTTCAAGCTGCACAAAAGGAAGAATACCGATGAAGATGAACAGTATGTATTTTATAATACACACGAGCCTATCATCTCGCAGGAACTTTGGGACAGCGTTCAGAAGCGAAAGAAACGAGCGAACAGAACAGCGGCAAAAGGTACGCATAGCAATCGTTTAAGCGGTTATCTGTATTGTGCGGATTGTGGCAGAAGAATGACCCTGCAAACGCATTACAGTAAAAAAGACCGTTCGGTGCAGTATTCTTACCGTTGCGGTGGTTATGCAAGCAAAGTAAACTCTTGTACTGCCCATTCGATTAGTGCTGATAATGTTGAAGCCTTGATATTATCGGCTGTAAAACGATTATCAAAATTTGTTCTGAATGACGAAGAAGCCTTTGCAAAGGAACTTCAAGCACTTTGGAATGAAAAGCAGACAGAAAAGCCAAAGCAGAATAAATCGGAACTGCACCGTTTTCAAAAGCGATACGATGAACTATCCAAACTTATTCGTGGTTTGTATGAAAATCTTGTTTCGGGGTTACTGCCCGAAAGACAGTACAAACAACTGATGAAGCAGTATGATGATGAACAGGCTGAATTGGAAACGAAGATTGAAGCAATGCAACAGGAACTGACCGAAGAAAAGGCAAATACGGTGGATATTAAGCATTTCATTTCTTTGATACGCAAGTGCAAAGAGCCGACAGAAATTTCCGATTTGATGTTTGCCGAACTCATTGACAAGATTGTGGTTTATGAAGCAGAGGGTGTGGGAAAAGCAAGGACACAAAAGGTTGATATTTATTTCAACTATGTCGGGCAGGTCGATATTGCCTATACAGAAGAAGAACTTGCTGAAATCAAGGCACAGGAAGAACAGATTGAAATGGAACGACTGGCAAAACAGCGTGAGCGTGAAAAAGCATACCGAGAGAAGCGAAAGGCAAAAAAACTCGCTGAAAACGGTGGAGAAATCGTCAAAACAAAGATATGTCCTCACTGTCACAAAGAGTTTGTGCCTACAAGTAACCGACAGATATTCTGTTCAAAGGATTGTTGCTATCAGGCAAGGCAGGATAAGACAAAAGCCGACAGAGAAGCAGAAAAAGGAAATCATTATTATCGTCAGCGTGTATGTGCTGTGTGTGGCAGTACCTACTGGCCTACACACAGTCAACAGAAATTCTGTTCCGAAGAATGTCAAAAGCAAAATCACAACGAGAAATCTTTGGAATTTTATCACAAGAAGCAAAAGGAGAAATCAGAATGCAAAGATTTATTACAGACGAAAGAACTGGTATCCAGTACGAACTCATCGGAGATTATTACTATCCCTGCTTGACGATAGAACAACCCCCTGTTCTCACGAAATACGGAAGAATGAGGGAAAGATATTTAAGGGAACACAAGAAAGCCTTATATTTTAATCTGCTTACAAGCGGTAAGTTGTATGAACACCTTGCTGATATTGATACTTTGGCGTGTAATATGGCGGAGTATCTAATAAAGGGAATGGCAAAAAAACAAGGTGTGACGGAACAACTGAAAGCGGAGGATATGATGAGATGGGTCGGATTGATGAACAATATCCGAGCCTGTGCAGATGAGATTGTATTGAACGATATTGTGTATTCCTAATAGCATACCAGCCGAAAAGGAACTGCTGTCTTTACTGATGGCAGTTTTCTTTTTCGGGAAGTATTCAAGAAGTCATTAAGTTGCGAGTGTAATGGAAGTGGCGGAAAAGTATAATGCAAACAGCCATATACTTCATTTCCGATATGCCATTCTCCTACATTGTTTGTAACTTTTGTGTGAACACTATTGACAAGAAAACTTGGTATTAGTATAATTAAGGTGTGCAAAGAAAACTTGGAACGGAGGTATTCATATGAAAAAGGAAGAAATCTTAAACGCAAGTAGAAAAGAACATCAAAATAAAGACTTGGCGGAAATGGAAGTGCTATATCTGGCAGGAAGTCACGCAAGTAGAGTGGGGGCTTTGGTGTGTTGTCTGCTTTCTTTGCTATCTTCTATGATTGCCCATACTATGATTTACAGTCCTTGGGTTATATATTTCAGTATTCTTGCGACACAATGGTTAGTTCGTTTTATCAAAATGAAACGAAAGAGTGATTTGCTATTGACCAGTATGTTTTTCATTCTTTCCGTTTTGGCATTTGTTGGATTTGTTCGCCAAATTTTAGAGGTGAGCATATGAAAGAGCAATTACATTTGAAAAATCACTTAAAGGAAGTTCGTACAGCGGCAAATCTTTCTCAAACCCAGCTTGCAGAAATGGTAGGAGTTTCAAGAAATACCATTAGTTCTATTGAAACTGGACAGTTCAACCCAACAGCAAAGTTGGCATTGATTTTATGTATTGCTTTAGACAAGAAATTTGAAGAACTGTTCTATTTTTAGGAGGTAATTATGGAGAACATTATGTTGTTGATTTTAGGAGTGTTCATATCTGTTATAGGAATTGTAAATATCAAAGGCAATATCAGTACAATTCATTCTTACAATAGGCGAAAAGTAAAAGAAGAAGATATACCAAAGTATGGAAAAGCCGTTGGAACAGGAACACTGATTATCGGAATATCTTTGGTGTTAGGTTTTATAGTTTCATTTTGGAGTGAAGAGACTATGGGATTTATTATTCTTCCAGCAGTTATTGTCGGATTAGGCTTTATGTTGTATGGACAAATTAAATACAATAAAGGGATTTTTTAAGCAAAGGAAACTTTGAATTTTCCGAATTTCTTAATACATTTTTGAACTGAAAAACTTGATTGAAACCGTTGGTTGACACATTTCCAAGCATAGGTGGTGGTAATGCAACTATAAAAAATGCTATGATTTTGTCAAAAGGAAAGGAGAACTGACAATGAATATAGCAGATAGAATACAATATTTACGAAAACAAAAAGGATATTCGCAGGAGGAACTTGCTGATAAGGTTGGTGTATCAAGACAGGCTGTATCAAAATGGGAAAGTGAACAAAGCACACCCGATTTAGAAAAAGTAATCGCTATGAGCGAACTTTTTGAAGTCACAACGGATTATATTCTTAAAGGAATAGAACCAGTATCAACAACGAATAGAAAGACTGTTAAGACGTTGTACTTAGGGTTTGTTTTAATATTTGCAACCATAGCAGGAATATGGTCTTTTGCTGCAAACCGATTTAATTATGATGAAATTATTATGATTATTTTAGCAGGCGGCGTAGTTGGTTTAGGAATGGCTCTAATTGTTCAGGTAATCGGCAGTATAGTTTCAAACAAGAAACAATAATAAAAGTGAAACTTTCAGTTTTATGCAGATAATCAACAATCTATTAGAACGCAGAAAACATCGTAGAAATACGGTGTTTTTTGTTGCCCCAAACCCTACAATTTCATACATAACCACAGGTTAGTACAAATACCTTGCGTGATTTTTTGAAAGGCTTATAAAGGCAATTTTGCCCGATTTTCGCCCCGAGAAATGACAGAAACAAGGCTCTGAGTATCTTTCCTGTGGTTTTTTTATTTTCAGACGGAAAGGAGGATTGATATGCCGAGAATGAGTAAGAAACGGAAACAAGAGTGGGCGTTGTTTCTGAATGAAAGAAATCGCATTACCTACAACGAACTTTGCAGAAAATGCAGTAATGACTGCAAGCAGAGTTTTCGCTGTATCGTGGTGCTCTGCCCGAAGTATTTATCGAAAAGGAGAACGAAGAACAATGATGAAAATGGAAAATGAGATGAATGTAAATGTACCTCTTGAAGTTGTAAAGGCAAGTGAAATCGAGCCGAAAGAAGTGAAATGGCTGTGGTATCCGTATATTCCGTTCGGCAAGGTTACGCTGTTGCAGGGCGATCCGGGCGATGGAAAAAGCAAGTTAATGCTTTCCGTTGCCGCCCTGCTCTCTAAGGGAGAGCCTCTCCCCTTTACCGATGAAGAAACAGAGCCTATGACTATCATCTATCAGACAACGGAAGATGATGCAGACGATACGGTAGTACCCCGTTTTAATTCTGCCGGTGGGAACGGAGAAAACCTTATCTTCATCAAGGAAGATGAAAAATCTTTATCCTTTGGGGATAACCGTATTGCTGAAGCAATCGAAAAGTACCACGCAAAACTTTTAATTCTTGACCCGATGAGTTCCTATATCGGAGAGAACTGCTCAATGAACAATGCCAACGAAACACGAGCAGAGTTTAATCATCTGATTGCGGTTGCAAAGAATACTGGCTGTGCCATTGTGATTATCGCTCATATGAACAAGATGAGAGATACCAACCCTCTTTATCGTACCAACGGTTCTATTGATATTGCGGGTGCTGCAAGAAGTATTCTTGCAATCACACGCACACCGAACAAAGAAGCACCAGCGGAACGATATATGGTGCAAGTGAAATCTAACCTTGCCCCGACAGGCTCGGCAATTCTCTTTGAGGTGGCAGAAAAGGGCGTGGACTTTATCTCTGAAATGGAAATGACAGCAGAAGAAGCGTTCCAGTCCCTTGCTCCTAAAATGGGCAGACCGAACGAAAAGGAAATCAAGGCGAAAGAATTTCTTTTGGAAATTCTGAAAGACGGAGAAATGCTTTCTTCGGATTGCGAAGAAAGACTTGAAGCCGCAGGGTTCAAGAAATCGACCATCAAAAAGGCAAAGAAGAAAGCAGGCGTTGTCTCAAGAAAACGAGGCTTTCTGTGGTACTGGTCTTTGCCGATGGGCGATATACCGAGAGAATAAAAGCCGGCTGTCTGATAGGAGGACAGTCTGTTTTTATGATGGAGGTATCTAAGGAGGTCAAGGGGGAACTCCCTTGCCCACGACATCTTTGCAGACGAAGTCTGAAAGTGTCATAGTGGGTTACACACATTCAAAGAATGTTGTGTAATGGCTTCGCCCTGCCGAGAAAGGAGAACGAAAATGGCTAAAAACAACAAAGCGGATATGAGTTGTGCAAGGGTCAAAAAGTACACCGCTTCTGATGTGAGCAAGGCGGAAAGGCACAACGAACGCAAAAATGAAACCTACGAAAATATGAATGTGATTGAGGAACGCATACCTTTTAATGTGCATTTCAAAACACCGACTGCTCCGACTTATATGGAACAATTAAAGCAGATGAAAACCGACGGGCTGGTGTCGCTCCGTGGGTTGAGAAAAGACGCTACACTCTTTAACGAGATTGTGATTGATGTGAACACGATGTACTTCGAGCGTAACGGTGGCTACGAATATGCAAAGCAGTTTTATGAAGAAGCGTTCCATTTCATTGAAGAAAAATTCGGTGCTGATAATATCATATCGGCTGTTATGCACGCTGATGAAATCAATGCAGCGGCAACCGAGGAACTTGGAAAAGAGGTTTACCACTATCATCTTCACGCTATGGTTTTGCCTGTGGTGGAGAAAGAAATCCTATGGAGTAAGCGTTGCAAAGATGAAAAACTGCGAGGAACGGTTAAGGAAGTGGTTCATCAAATCAGCCATTCAAAGAAATGGAAATCGGATATTCCGCTGACCGATGAAAAAGGCAATCCGCTTCTCAGAAAGAACGGAAAACCTATGTTTCGAGCTTCGTACAGCATACTGCAAGACGAATTGTTTAATTATATGACGGAGCAAGGCTTCAAAGGTTTTCAGCGTGGCGAATACGGAAGTACAGCAGAACACCTGACTTCCCTGCAATATCAAATCAAGCAGGACAAGGAGCGATTGGAGAAGTTGCAGAAGCGTATTCAGCGTGAACAGATAAAGTATGAGCCTGCCCGTAATGTTTCCAAAACCTATAACGAGATTGACAGTATGGGGCAGAAAACAATCACGGGTAAAATGGCAATCTCCAAAGAGGATTATTCCCAACTGACCGCCCTTGCCAAAGAGGGCATTACAAGTCGTGCGGAAATCAATGAATTAGAACAGAGTGCCAACTATTACCGACAGAAATATTTTGACTGTGCAAACGCACTCGAAAGAATGAAAACTAAATACAACGAACTGAAAGAAAAGTGCAGACCTTTTCTTCAAGCGTTGGAGCATTTTCCTGAAGTTGCTAAACTTTTTACCGAAAAAGTGAAGCAACTTTTTTCTTTTAAGGAAGCACAGGAACGAGCCGAAAAAGAAGCAAGGGAAAAAGAAAGACAAGAGCGTATCAAGGCACGAAAAAACAAGCGTGGTATGGAAAGATAACCATTTCCATTATACTCACGACTTAATGACTTCTTGATATGTTCCGATGAAACAGGCTGTATTTGTGGGGTGTTCCAAACGGAATGCCCCACAGTCAATTTATGAAAAGGAGAAACGGACTATATGAAAGAAAACACTTTATCTTATACAACACGAATAGGCAAAACAACTTTTATTGTCAATGTGAAGCAATCGGAAAGTGCGAAGAAGCCTTTGAATACGGTGTTTCAAGAAATATGCAGACACGAGATGTTGGGAGATTTTTCAGCGGATAAATATTTGAATTTAGAAAACTTACAAAAATCATCTTGACAAACTCGTTCCCGAAGGAACAGGATATCGTGCAAAGTCCAGATTTGCACGGTTTTATAATATTCCGGAACTGATGAATATGTTCAAGGAGATTGCAGATATCAAGACTTCCGATCAATTAAAGCTTCCTGTGCCGGAAGCGGAATATGAAACAGTGGTGCTGAAACCAACGGAACAGCAGAAAGAAATCGTAGAAAGCCTTGGAGAACGTGCAGAAGTTGTTAGAAACGGTGGAGTAGATGCCTCGGTTGATAATATGCTGAAAATTACCAATGACGGAAGGAAGTTAGCACTGGATCAGCGTTTAGTGAACGAACTATTGCCAGATAATCCAGAAAGCAAAATAGCAGTCTGTGCAGAGAAAAGTTATGAAATCTGGAAAGATACTGCAGCACAGAAATCCGCACAGTTGATTTTCTGTGATTTGAGCACACCGAAAGGCGATGGCAGTTTCAATGTTTATGATGACTTGAAGCAGAAGCTGATAGAGAAAGGTGTACCGGAAAAAGAGATTGCGTTTATTCATGATGCAAATACAGAAGCAAAAAAGACGGAGTTGTTTGGAAAAGTAAAATCCGGACAGGTTCGTTTTTTGATTGGTTCGACAGCAAAAATGGGTGCTGGAACCAATGTGCAGGACCGTCTGATTGCCCTGCATCATTTGGATATTGGCTGGAAACCGTCTGACTTGGAACAGAGGGAAGGACGTATTATCCGTCAGGGAAACCATAATAAAAAGGTTCATATCTTCCGGTATGTGACAGAATCCACATTCGACAGTTATATGTGGCAGTTGATTGAGAATAAGCAGAAATTCATTTCCCAGATCATGACCAGCAAAGCACCGGTCAGAAGCTGCGAAGATGTGGACGAAGCGGCACTTTCCTATGCAGAGGTTAAAGCACTGGCAACTGGAAATCCAGCAGTAAAGGAGAAGATGGCACTGGACGTGGATGTGGCAAAGCTGAAACTTTTAAAAGCCAATCACATGAATAACCAGTATCGTTTGGAAGATGATATTGTAAGGAATTTTCCGCAACAGATTGCAAAACTGACAGAGATCATTGACAGCTACAAGGCAGACATCGCTCATTTTTCTGAGCATAAAATCACAGATCCAGAGCAGTTTTCTATGGAAATCAGTGGTAAAGTGTTCACAGAAAAGAAAGAGGCAGGTACGGCACTTCTGGCGGTCTGCAAAGACATTAAGTCTGTAGATGCAGCTATGGACATTGGAAGCTATCAGGGATTCAACATGAGAATCCAATTCGACAGCTGGAGCAAAGAGTTTATCCTGTCTGTAAAGCATGAATTGGTAGCTAAAGTTCGGTTGGGGGCAGATGCCCTGGGAAATATCACTCGTATCAATAATCTTTTAGAAAGTTATCCGGAGAAACTAGCAGAAGCAGAACAACGGCTGGAAACGGTACAGGAGCAGATGACAAATGCCAAAGAGGAAGTCGGGAAGCCATTTCCAAAAGAAGAGGAACTGAACCAAAAACTGGAGCGACTGTCAGAATTAAATGCACTTCTCAATATGGATGAACGGGAAGATACAGAAACAGAGCAGTCGGAATCAAAAGAGAAAGAAGAAAGACCGGCACGAGGTTCTATCCATGAGAAACTGCAGATTTATAAAGAAAAGAGCCAGCGGGAAAGTGAAACTGGCAAGGAAACCAGAAAACGGGATTTCGGTCTGGAATAAGAAAACAAGGAAGATGGCATAATCTGACAGAAAGAATGTTCTGTGGGTTATGCCATCTTTCAGAATACAGGAGGAGTTTATATGGCAAGAAACAGGATAACAGGTAGAGAAACAAAGAAAATGCAGGAATATACGCAGGAACGGATCGCTCAGGCAGAGCGTAGAGGCATAGAATTTCCAACAGATGTAAAAGAACAGATTTTTGAATATGCAAATCTGATTGGCGAGGAAGAGAAAGTAAGGACGTTGGTAAGAAATCTGACAGATGCAATCAATCAGGCAGATGGAGATAAAGTAGAGGAGCTTCTGGATGATGCAAAAATGGATATTCAGGACTTACCAGATCCAACCATAGGCAAGCTTGAATTACGTGATTATGGATATACAGCAGAGGATATGGTACCGCTCAGAAAAGAAGCAGCTTTGGACTATCACAGAATGGGTTCTAAGATTTATTGCCTGGGTAGCGATGGCGGCAAGGGAGAATATGCAAGCAAAGAAATGATACAGGCACATGAAGGTCTGTTTGGCATGGAATTACAGATGTGGGAACGGATAAGAGATCAGGATCTGGATTATGCAGATGAAGATTTTGGAGCATTTCAGGAGCCTATGAGTGTCATTGAGCAGGAAGAAGCACTGAAATTATACGATGCCGGAGCAGATATCTATCTGATCACTAATTTTTCATCACCAATCTATGTCACGGAACGCATGGAAATTGAACGAGGACCGGAGCATTATCAGATGTCCATGGCAGAACGGGAGCGTTTCCGTAACCTGGAATGGGAAATGCAGAAATATCCGCAGATTCAGTCTTTGAAAGAGGCAAACCTGTTGTTAGGAACAAGGCGAACCTTTGGTATTTATCAGATCAAAGATGATTTAACGGGCGAAAATTATGCATTTATGAATATGAGTTTTATTGAAAGTCATGGTATGCAGATAAAAAAAGAAGATTATAAGCTGGTCTATGTTGGAGAATTACTGGGAAATACGTCACTGGATGATATTTTTGAAAGGTTCAACATTGATAGACCGAAAGACTTCCGTGGGCATTCCCTGTCTGTCAGTGATATCGTTGTTTTGAATGATGGGGAAAAAGTAACAGCTCATTTTGTAGACAGTATCAGTTTTGAACAGCTGGATTCTTTCTTGAATCTGGAAGAACAGATTCTTAGTGAACTGGCATATGAGGTAGGAGAACGGTATTTTGCTATTCAGAGGACAGAAGAAGGATACGATTATTCCTTTTACGATGAAGATTTCCGTCTGATGGATGGTGGCGTCTATGAAAATGATGAAATTTCTATTGAAGAAGCGGCAGAGGAACTTCTGGAAGACGAAGGCTGGACTGGAGAACGCATCTGTGGGGATTATGATCAGTTGATGGAAAAAGTGAAAGAAATGGATGAGGTTGTAATGGCAGAGATTCAGAAAAGCCAGGGCGAATATAAGCCACTGGCTAAGGTAGAAGAACTGGAAGAGGCGAATTATAACATGATTGACAATGTACTTAACAATATGCCACCGAAGAAAGAACCGTATCTGGAATACTTTGCTGCAGAATGCGATGAGTTCCATGATATGGGAGCTTATGAAAAAAGTACCGATGTTAATCAGATTGCTATGGTCTATGAAAAATATAGGGAGAATCCTGAAAATGCCTATCGAGTATGTAGTATGGGGATTATCTATCGTGATCCGGAAGACAGTTACTATGATGATGCTGAATTTGCAATCGTAAAAGGAAATACAGTACTTGGAAATCTGATGGACGATGTTCGATTTTATGGAGAACTTGCACTGGTACGGGAAGGGATTGAGAAAATTCATGAAGCATTGCCGGACTATAAGTATGTACCGATGAGGGATGTTCGAGAAGCAATGTATCCAGAGAAGATGACCACAGAACAGCTGGCAGAGGCACTGGATGAGATTGCAGAAGCTTTTGATCCGTATGAGTATCGGGATAATGTGGAAATCGGAGAAAATACGGTACAAGAGGTGATGTTGGATTTGCAGAGTGGCAATACACATTCTTATATTTCTTATTTGAAGGACATTGTAGAGGAAGAATGTGATTTGTCCGTCCGTGCCGGAGTATTGATCGAACGATTGAAGTCCTACGAACCGGAACTTCCGAAAGATATGGAGCCGATGGTGTATGTCAATTACTGTGAGAAAAGTGAGTTCATGAATCCACGATGCCAGAAGTTATCGGATTTGGATTCCAAGACCGCAGAACAGGACAAAGCATGGTATGCTGACAGAAATCCCAAAATCAATAAACCAACGACAACGGCTCAGATGTTTTTTACCGTATATTATGCTGAGAAAGGTGACAAAATGCTGCACCATTTTCAGGGTAAGATAGAGATTGGTACCGGAAACGGCGGTATCATCAGTCAGTTAAAGATGCAGAATGAAATGAAACTGACAGATGAAAGCTGGATCAGCTATCAGCAAGGAAAAGGCAATGAAGAGTACCAGAAGTATATGGAAGATCTGACAGATATGCAGAATCATGTGTTGCCATATTTGCAGAGCTTTTGCAGTCTGGAAGAAAAGGGTGTGAAGGAGAGACGAGAACAGCAGGTAGCAGAGAAAAATGAGAGCAGAGAAGCTGTGCCAAGAACTGGCGTTGAAACAAATATAGCAGTTAAGGACGCAGGGAAAGCTGAAAGAAAGGCAGTAGCACAGAAAAAGGCAATGCCAGGAAAAGAGAGAAAACCGTCAATCCATGAACGATTGGAAATCAATAAGAGAATTATCCAGGAAAAACAGGGAAAAGATAAACCAGAGAGAGGGGCTGATTTGGATGTAAGGACGGTGTAGTATGAGATAGAAAGGAGTCGGAGGTCACGGATAACAATGTGGCTTTCGGCTTTTTTTGTTTTGGTAAAAATGCTGAATTATCTACCACGAAAGTATACAAAGCTTACAAAGAGGTATCTTTGTTCAAAAAGACTATATATGGGCGACCTTTTACGGGCAATTTATATAGAATAGAGAAAAGGTGGTAGAAATCATGGATATGAAAACAGCAGTTATATATCGTCTTGAAGAATTGATAAGGCAAAAGGATATTACCGTGAATGAGGCGGCGATACGGTCTGGTGTTCCGCCATCAACGCTGAAGAATATTTTGTACGGGCAGAGTAAGAATGTAGGCGTAGTTACAATCAAGAAGTTGTGTGATGGATTAGAAATCACAATACCAGAATTTTTTGGAGATTCCATCTTTGCAGAGTTGGAACCGGAGTTATAGAAGTAAGAGATAATCTCATGGCAAAATTCTGCGGGATGGTTTTTTTATGGAATGAGGTTAGATGCAACTAACAAAAGGAAGGATTATGTATAAGATAGCTATTTGCGATGATGATAAAAGATATAGAAAAACGATCAGGGAGATTGTAGAGCATGAAAATAGTTTGCCTGAAAATGAAATCAGATTTTATGAATACGAATCTGGAAATGAACTTTTGAAACATACGGATATTCTCCACGAATTGGTCTTTATAGATATCCGTATGCCGGGGCTGGATGGAAACCAAACAGCATTAAAATTGAGAAATTATAACAAAGATGGAGTTTTAATTTTCTGTTCCAGTTATTTTGAGCCGACAGTGGACAGTATTAATTTTGGGCAGCCCTTCCGGTATATTATGAAGGACTTACACGATACCAGCTTACGCCGGGAAATTGCAGCTATTATGACTGAGGTAAAGAGACGCTTTCTGAATGACTATGCGGTAACGGTGACATCGGCGGGGAAGATAATACGCATACATGTGGAAAATATCTTATATGTTTCCAGAGCCAAAAGAGGATGTGAGATAACCATTGTGAAAGAGCAAGAAAAAGAGACAGTTCGGTGCAGAGAAGCGTTTGGAGAATTATGTGAACAGCTAAAAGATCAGGGATTTGCACAGGCGCATTATAGTTACATTGTTAATTTGGGAAAAGTAGAAGGGTTAGAAAAAGGCGTACTACGGTTGAAATGCGGAATAGAACTGAATGTTTCAAGAGCAAAGAAAGAAGAGTTTACCGAGGCACTGTTTGAATATCTGAGGGAAAGGAATGGTTGATCTGATGAGTTTGCTAAGTGATGCTTTGATTGGCAGTTTTCAAATGTTTATGCTGAATGATTTCGGTAAGAATATGTTCCCATATAGGATTAAAACCTGTTGGAAAAGGATTCTAATATATGGCGTAACGGCATTGGTTATTCTTAGTGTGAATCATATAGAGTCTACGTTTATCAATATTATGATGATTCCTGTCAGCTATACTATTGCCTCTATTGTCATTTTCCAAGGAAGTGTATGGAAGAAAATTATTTTGGCCTGTTGCTATTATATGCTGGCTATAGTACCTGAGTTTTTGTTTGCTGTAATTACAGGGGCTTATGGAGTAACCGGGACAGAAAATAACTTTCATTCAGAGTTGGAAAAGTTGCTGTCACTTTTGTTGATGAGCACAATTACATTTTTATTAGTAAAATGTGTTAACCAGATCACGAGAAAGAAAAATTACCAGACGATTGAAAATAAATTGTTTACTGTGCTGTTAACTCTGCCGGCGGCGACAATTATCATTTTTATGTGTATATATTATTCGCAGATTTCTTATACTGGCGTGAATCGTATCATGATTCCTATTGGGGCAGCATTGTTGTTAATGACGAATATCTGTATATTTGCAGTCTTTGATAAATTAATTGAGAAGTCTGAAGAAGTAAAAAAGATGGAATTGCTTTATCAGAAAAGTAAAGCTGAAAATATCAATCAGAAATATATCAATAAGGTAAACGAAGATAAAAGGGTTTTTCTGCATGATGTGAATAAATTTCTTTGTACTGCGGCGAGTTTGATAGAAAATGGGAAAAATCTTGAACTGGATAGCATGGTGAGACATTTGGGGATCCGGATGGAGGAACTGAAAAATTATAGTTACTGCGCTGATCCGGTTCTAAACAGTATTTTATGTGAAAGAAAATTTGTCGCCGAATCAAAAGGCATATTGTATAAAATCAAGCTTGGAAATAATCTTAGAACAGATTTTATAGAAGACCTGGATTTGATTTCTATTGTGGGGAATCTTTTGGACAATGCAATCGAGGCTGCTGAAAAGACAAAGAAAGACCAACATGTGATTTGTAATATGTATATGGGGAATGAGGGACATCTTTTGGTAATGGAGTTTTATAATAGCTATATTCTTCCGCTGATCAAGGAAAGAGAACACTATATAAGCACAAAGAGAAATCCGGAAGATCATGGGATCGGATTACATACAGTAGGTAAATTGGTTGAAAAATATGGAGGAGTCATGAGGATAGAAGCTGGCGAGGAGGAGTTTTCGGTTAAGATTGTTTTTACAGTTAAATAGTAGAATGCAAAAATCGCCCAAAAAATTACCATTTTAGCCGGGGTAATTGAAATAGGGGCGATTTTTTAGTAGAATTACGAAAAAAAGGAGGCAAATTGCTATGGAAAAAATATTAAATGTAATGACAACTAAAATATTAGAAGGAATCAATGCTTTGGCGCTCAGGCTGACGATGCGTTCAGCGAATCTTGCTTGCAATTGGTTATATTTTCAAGAAGAAGAACCGGACGAGGTTAAAAGACTGAGGAAATTTTAATGCAGAAGAAAGTGGTAGACTGGCTGTATAATTTACAAAGCCGATGGGGGATTCTTAAAGAAGAAGAACGCAGTTTGTATGAATATGCTTATCGACTGCTGTTAAGCAGAATCCTTATATATTCTATTATTATTGCATTGGGTATCATAACGGGAAACTGGTTAGAGATGTTCAGCTTTTTACTGCCATTTGTTATTTTAAGACAGTACGTTGGCGGAATTCATTTGAAAAGATCTGTAAGCTGCATTTGTGTTTCCGGTTTCCTGATTTTTATTTGTGGAAAATATTTAGCAATTAATTCGGAGCTTGGGATTACATTCTGTATAGTATGGCTCATTGCTATTGCTGTTATATTTTTATTGTGTCCAGTAGACACTGGACACAAAAGATTGGATGAAAAAGAAAGAAAGGTTTATGGGAAATCTGCAAGAAAATTGTTAATTATAGAATGTGTATTGGCTTTCTGTTTTGGTGATATCGGAATTTTGATAGTTGCTAAAGGGATTGCAGTGGCTCATATAATTTTAGCAAGTGGACTGATATTAGGCAAAAGCCAAAATTTTTTTGGAAATAAGTTAGGGATTACTAACTTATGAAAGGATGAAAGATTGATAGATAATAAAAAACTACTGGGAAACGATAATGATATATTTCAAATTAAGGAAGTTTTAGAAAAATCTTTGGATAATAAATGGACTCAGGAATTTGTCTATTTGTTAAGAAAATTTTTCTATATAGAATATTGGTCAAATGTGGAAAAGAACGAGAGATATACGATCCAGATGATTCAAGAGGTTTTAAAAAAGCATTTGGATTTTTTAGATGAAGATAGGGGAACAGAGGAAGTGATGAGAAAATTTCGAGCAATGCTGCCCTATCTGCAGCAGTTGGTAATATCAGATATGAAAGCGGCATATGAAGGTGATCCGGCTGCGAAGAGTTATGAGGAAATCATAGCGGCTTATCCAGGTCCTTTGGCAATACTTATTCAAAGGACAGCTAATTGTCTGTATAAATTGAAAGTTCCTATTTTACCAAGAATTATGACAGAGTACGCACATTCAATAACAGGAATAGATATCCATCCAGGAGCAGAAATTGGAGAGAGCTTCTTCATTGATCATGGAACAGGAGTTGTAATCGGAGAAACTGCTGTTATTGGGAATCATGTAAAAATATATCAGGGTGTGACTTTGGGAGCTTTGTCAACTCGCGGAGGTCATAAACAGAAATGGTTGAAACGGCATCCTACTGTTGAAGATAATGTAACAATTTATGCGGGAGCTACAATCTTAGGAGGCAATACAGTGATTGGAAAAAATTCTATTATTGGTGGAAACGCATGGGTAACGCAATCTGTACCACCTTCAACAAAGATATTTTCAGATTTTATGGAGATGAAATTACAACCGATTTCTGGAGGAGGATTAACATGAATCAAAGGCTTTTGAAAAACGGTGAGAATATTAACTCCCAAAATATAACATTATTTTGTTTCCCTTTTGCTGGCGGCGGGGCTTCCGCATACAATTCTTGGGTTCAAAAAATGAAAGATACCATAACTGTTTGTCCGATCCAGCTACCGGGCAGGGAAGAAAGGATTATGGAAAAGCCGTATCATAATATGACGGATATGTTAGATGAATTGGAGGAAACTATATGGGAAAACATAAGAGGACCGTATGCATTCTGGGGACATAGCATGGGCGGAAAGATTGCCTATGAGTTAGAAAAAAGAATGGAAAAAAGAGGAAAGACAGCCCGATGCTTCATGGTATCAGGAAGTCGTATCCCAAGTATTCCAGAACCCAATCCAATCTATCATCTTCCAGATGACGAATTTAAAAAGGTACTCGGCAGATTTGAAGGAACGCCAAAGGAGATACTGGAAAACCAGGAACTTTTGGATTTCTTTCTGCCTATGCTGCGAGCTGATTTTACAATGGATGAAACGTATTATGATAAAGATCTTATCACTTTACGCAGTCCGATTGAGGCGTTTGGAGGACGGAATGACCGGGAAGCAGATGAAGCAGCAATGAAAGAGTGGGGGAAATATACAGAAGGGGCGTTCCACTGCCATATGTTCGAAGGCGGGCACTTTTACATTCGGGAACAGGAAGAAGCTGTTCTGTCAGAAGTACAGAAATGCCTTCTGGGTGTTCCGGATGAAAATTGAATTATACGGAAACCGGGAACTTTTGAATATGGGAAAGCTGGAACTGCATACAGTAGAGGTACACATCTGGAAACTTCGGTGGAGAGAACTGGAAACCTTTTGGAATAGGTATAAACCTATTTTAGAAAAGGAAGAATGCCAGAAGGCGAAACATTACCGTTTTCATGAAGATAAAATGCGTTATCTTGCAGGAAAGATTGCTGTGAGAATGTTTTTGAAAGAGTATTCAGGTGAGGATAAGATTGTTTTAAGACAGGGAAAATACGGGAAATTGTACTGGAAGGCACCGCCGGGACAAAGGAAGATCACATTTAACCTTTCCCATTCCGGAGAATGGGTGCTGGCAATATTTGCCAGCCGACAGGCTGTGGGAATTGATGTGCAGGAAATGCGAGAGATCTCAGAATATATGGAGATTGCCAAAAATTTCTTTACGGAAGAAGAAGCGGCAGAAATTCAGGAAACAGAAAGCCCTGAACGGTTCTATCATTACTGGGCAGCAAGAGAGGCGCATCTCAAAGCGCTGGGTATCGGTTTGAACAAGGGAATGGACTTCTTTTCTGTCAGGGAAAACAAGATTATAGAAAAAGGAAAGATAAAATCTGGATGGAAATTATATCCGATTCTGATAAAAGATTATGCCGCATATGCAGCGGTGCAGGGGAAAGGAAGGTAATACAAAATGGCAGGCTATAAAAAGAATATGGAACAATATGAAGATCTGGAAGGCTGTGAGAAGTTAAGCCTGTGAAAGTAGCTTGATAAATGAGCAGTGCAATATGGAGACGAGATTGCAGTTACAGACAGTGAAAAGAAAATTACCTATTTGGAACTGAATCAGAAAGCAATCTGCATAGGACAGTATTTTATGGAGAAAGGTATCTGCAAAGATGATAAGGTACTTGTGCAGATGCCGAACAGAATCTCTTTTGTCGCGGTTCTCTTTGCCCTTGCGAAGATTAGGACTGTACCGATCATGATGCTGCCGGCTCACAGGGAAGCAGAATTAGAGGGGATCATAGCACTGGCCAAGCCGACAGCGTACGTTGTAGCCGAAAGATATTTAGGCTTTAGTTATGTGGAAATGGCAATGAATATGCAGAAAAAACTCCCATGTATACAAAATGTTTTTGTGGATGGAGTACAGAGGGAAGAATGGTATGAGCCAGAAACAGAAGGACAGGGAGAATTTCCGGAAGTAGACAGCTACAGCACGGCAGTATTGCTATTGCCCGGCGGTACGACCGGTGTTCCCAAGCTGATTCCCCGCGCTCATACAGATTATATGTATAACGCAAGAATGTCAGCAAAGCGCTGCCAGTTAGACAGAAACAGTGTTTATCTTGCAGCATTGCCTGTAGCGCACAACTTTCCACTTTGCTGTCCGGGACTTTTAGGAACATTGGATGCAGGGGGAAAAGTTGTGCTGGCACCAACGACCAGTCCTGATGGCAATTACGGAGGAGAAAGTAACTATCTCAGCCCTGGTTCCGGTTATGGTTACAGTGTGCATGGAAATGTTGGAATACGATGAGGACTATGATATGGAACTGGTTGGGGACTTTACCACACTGACGCTGTTGGAAGTGTGTCAGCAAAAAGGAGGGAACTTTGCAGATCGGGCGAAAGCAATCCAGCAAAGGCTTACGGAGGATTTAGAACATTCAACCTATAGTGCGGTTGAGTTTGAACGTGAGTTAAAGAAACGGACAGGTGATATGCAGGGCGTAATTATGCCGGTTGTATTTACCAGTGGGTTAGGAATAGAGCAGTGGAATGAAGGAAAATGGCTTGGAAAACTGACTTATAATATTTCCCAAACGCCGCAGGTATGGCTGGATCATTAGGTGGTGGAGATGGATGGCTGTCTTTGCCTTTTCTGGGATGCCGTAGAGGAACTGTTTTATCCGGGAATGTTGGACGATATGTTCCATCAAAGACGAGAATAGATATTCATCTTGGGGCTTCGATAGGAGAATATTTCTTTATTGATCATGGAGCCGGGGGTGTGATTGTAGAAACTACTGTTATAGGACATCATGTAAAATTATATCAAGGAGTTACTTTGGGAGCACTTTCAACGGCTGGTGGACAACTCTTGAGTGGCCCAAAAAGGCATCCAACATTGTTGAATAATGTAACTGTATATGCAGGGGCAACAATTTTAGGCGGAGAAACGGTTATTGAAGAAGGCCGAACTGTTAAGGGTAACGATTTTATTTATACAGGAAAGCAGAGGAAAACAAATGGAACAAAATGAAAAGGCGCGATATAAAAAATGGTTTCCGTTCACAACGTATGATTTGGATGAACTAAACAACAGAGACATAGTTTTTTGCTTTCATCATGCCGGCGGGAGCGCTTCGGTATATCGAAAATGGACTTTGAAAAAAGAAAAAATCAACTTTGTATGTGTAGAACTTCCCGGAAAGGGAACCAGAAGAAAAGAAAGATTTATTGAGAATTTTGAGGAGTTGGTAGGCCCGTTGGTCGAAAGCATCATTAACGTTGCTGATGACAGAAATATTCTGTTTTTTGGTCATAGTATGGGAGCAGCAATGGCATTTTATGCGGCTGCATATATGGCCCAAAACTATGGTAGGGAACCGAGAAAAATTGTTGTTGCGGGAAGGCAGGCTCCTAATGAAGTAAATTTAACAGAATTTAAAAGTTATATGGATGATGATGCGCTGATCAAGGAATTGATTCGATATCAAGCTACCCCTAAAGAGATTTTACAGAACCAGGAACTGCTTAGTTTTGTTTTACCGGAAGTAAGGCGTGACTATAAATTGAATGAGAGCTTTATTTATAGGGGGGAATGCATAAATTCTCCGTTAATTTTGCATTCAGGAGTAAATGACATAGAAGCGAATAAAGAGATTATGCAAAGATGGAGTAGTGTAACGAAGAAGGTTGTTAGGATGCGTGAATTTCAGAGTGACCACTTTTTTGTTTTGAATTTAGGTAATGAATACTGGGAACAATTATATAGAGACTTATTGGAGGAATAATTATGATATATAAAGTTGATTTTGAAGGGCAGGCATGTAAGCAAATAAAGGAAAAAGCAGAATCATATCAGTATGATTTGAAAAGTGTATTAAAAGGTATTGGACTGCTTATTGCAGATATGTGGCTCCCGGGTGATTCTAAGCCACAAATAAATACATGGGAAGGACTTTTTGAAAAGGTGCAGGAAGATTATTCCTACAAAGATACAATTGTTGAAAACGATTTTATATGTAGCATTTCAAATGATGATGGAATTTCAATAATAATAGAAATCGCTGATGAGACAATTGTTGATTTTAAAGATATCAAATCTAGCATATTGCAGGTGAGGGATTTCTTGTTGGCAAACAAATGGTCTGGAGCAATTCCGGATTTTCTTCCTATAGAACAGAAAGAGATTCGCAATATGATGAACGAGACGGAAAGATCAATACCATTCAAGTGTTTGCACGAGGCTTTTTTTGAATGTGCATATAGATTTCCTGACAAAACAGCATTAGAATGGCTATCTTTGGATGAAAAATGGGAAACACTATCGTATGAGGCATTGAAGATTAAAGTGTTGCAGACAGCTTCTATGCTGAAGCAAGAAGGAGTACATACAAGGGACAAAGTGGCAATCGTTCTTCCGAAAGGAGAAAATCAAATTATAGCAGTATTAGCAATTCTATCGATTGGGGCGACATATGTACCCATTGGAATACATCAGCCGTTGGATAGAAAGAAGAAAATATTTGAAGCAGGAAATATATCTTATGCATTAACAGATAGGGATCATATTAATACACTGGATGGGGCAGATACTTTACGAAGTTTCCTAATTGAAAATAGTTTTAGATATGTTGTGATGCCAGAGACGGAGATTGTTAAGGATATAGATTCAATTGCATATATTATATTTACTTCTGGTACTACAGGCATTCCTAAAGGGGTAATGATCACGCATAAAGCAGCATATAACACAATTTATGATGTTAATGATAAATTTACGATCAATGAACATGATTGTGCGATTGCAGTGTCAGAACTTGATTTTGATCTTTCTGTCTATGATATTTTTGGAATGCTAGGATACGGAGCGTCATTAATCGTTTTGAATGAAATGAATAAACGGGAACCGTATATTTGGAAGAAAATATTGTGTGAAAAAAGGGTAACGATATGGAATTCTGTTCCTGCATTGTTTGAGATGTTTTTATTGGCAATAGGATACGATTATGAAAAAGTTACATTGAAAAATATCTTGTTGTCTGGAGATTGGATTAAATTGGAAATATACCCCAAGGTTAATAAACTATGGCCAGAATGTAGATTTGTTTCTTTGGGTGGTGCTACTGAGGCGGCAATATGGTCTGTATATTATGAAGTACATATATTGGACGAACCCTGGACATCTATTCCATATGGACGTCCATTAGCAAATCAATTATTACGTGTAGTAAATAATAAGGGAAAGGATAGCCCAGTAGGAGTACCAGGAGAACTTTGGATTGGAGGATATGGTGTTGCAGAGGGATATGTAAATGAAGAAAAACTAACACAGGAAAGATTTGTTAAAATAGATGGAATACGTTGGTATAAGACAGGAGATAAAGCACAATATTTTCAAGATGGTAATGTGCAATTTTTAGGACGCCTTGATGATCAGGTTAAAGTAAATGGTTATAGGATTGAACTTGGGGAAATAGAAAATGTAATAAAAAGAGCAGAGTGTATAGATGACGCAATTGCTATGACTGTTGAAACGAATGGCAAGAAAGAAATTGTGGCAGCTGTAGTGGAAAAGTATGAAAAAGGAAATGCTTCTCATCAAGTTTTCATGAATGAAGAAAACCCAGAATATGCTGAAATACAAGAAATTAGAAAAAAAGTAGTTGCAGCTTTTATTTTAAAAGTATATGGGAACAATGTTGATTCATTAACCCCAAACGATAATATAGTGATAAATAGTAACGGTAAAGTTGAGCAGTATTGGAATGTCTGGTTGCTTATTAATAATGTTATAAGTCATAAAGATAGTGATGAATATGTGCTGAATTTGGAAATAAAAAACGTTCTCTCAGATATTTGGTATATGAAATTAGAGACCCAAATACCAATGGTGCAAGAATTGATAAGAGGAACAGTTTCAGCAAGTAACCTATTGACGAATGGGTATCTTTCTCCAGAAGAGCTCCTTGTGCAAGGTTCAGATACAGTTATTTTTTTGGAACATGTGACAAAAGTGATAAAACACGATTCCAAAGTTGCTGTTTTAGGTGCCAGAACAGGTTTGGCCGTTGAAATGCTGCTGAATAATAATTTGGATAGAAATGTTGAACTTACATTAATTGATGAATCGGCAGGTATGTTGAAAAGAGCCGAGGAAAGACTTAGAAGATATGATGTTCAGTTTGAATATTATCATTTTGAAGATGGTTTATTAGAGAAAAGTCTTTTGGGGCAGTTTGACTTTGTAATTGCTTTGGGAGAACTCCATCGTTATAAAAATCCTTTACATGGTCTGCATGTAGCGAATATGTTATTGAAGGCAAAAGGACAGTTACTCGCATTGGAATATGAAGACTTAGACCCGATGTCAATTATCAGTTCTGCTATACTGGAGAATGGCTTTTCAGAATATATGAGAAAAAGAAAAAATACTGCATTGATGACGGTTGATGAATGGCTAACAGCTTTTGAGGAGAGCGCCTTTGATGATGTAATGATAAAGGTTTATCCGACATCTTCTGCGCTATTTATTAATGCTAATGCCAATAAATATAAAGAATATCTAAAAGAACTTGAGGAATATGTGAGAAATTCTCTTGTGCAGTATATGTTGCCGCAAGAATTTATAACTTTTGCATGGTTTCCACTCTCACAAAATGGAAAAGTAGATAGGAAAAAGATACGTCAAATTGTGGGAAATAGAAAGTGTACAATGGTCAAAAATACAGATTATGTTGGAGTAGAAAGGGAAATTGCAGAACTTTGGAAAGAAATGTTAAGTGTGGAGGATATAGGAAGAAATGATAACTTCTTTGAAATAGGTGGTGACAGTTTACTGGCTACTCAGTTTGTAGAGTGCTTAAAGCAAAAATATGAAATAGAAATGTCATTAAGAGAAATCTTTAATAATGCAGAATTAGATAGAGTGTCAAAAATTATTGAAGAAAAAATCGAATGCAATAAGCAGATGATCGAGGGTGAAATATGATTGGTATAATTGGAGGATATGGAAATATCGGAATTGAGGCGGCAGACATTATAAAGACTAATTCCAGTGAAATGATTCGGGTTGCTGGACGCAATATTTCAAAAGTATCTCAAAGGGCAAAAGAGCTGTTTGCGTCTGACAAATGGTTTCAGATAAAGGAAAGTAGTTCAAATGAATGGAAAGATTTTATTAAAGGGTGCCGGCTTGTTCTGTGTAGTGCGGAACTGGGAAATGAAACGGTTGAATGTATAAACCGTATTGCAGGTGAGTTGGATTGTCCAATTGTGTATTTGGGTATAAATCTTCCGAAACAGGAGGCAGAGGGCAAGTTTATATATGGCGCAGGGAGTATTCCGGGATTATCTGGAATTATTCCTCAGTATTTAGCACAAGATTTTGATTCTGTAGCATCAATAGATTTTTATTATGGTGCCAAGGGAACATTTACTTATACTGCGGCTAAAGATTATATGGATGGGGTATTTAATAATAGTAATAGAAGTATGGTTATGTGGAAATATGGAAAACTTGTACCATATGTACCAGCAGAAGTAGAAAAAACGAACATGTATATCTGCAATGAAATAGAGAATATGAGGTGTTTCCCATACTTTGATGATGAATCAGAATACTTGTGCCAAAAGTATGGACTGTCTGAAGGAAGGTGGCACATGTGTATATCTGGAGAAAATACGTTAAAAGTTTTGGAGCGGGCACGGTATGACTATCAGGTAAATAAGGATAAAACATTACGAAATATATGTAGAGCCAGCAAATTGGACTGCTTTGGCACAACAGGTATCACAAAGTTCGTATGTAGTATTGCTGGCATGGTTTCTAATGAAGTTATTGAAAAGTCGTTATTACTTACCAGTAGTAATCCTTCGAGACTGACTGGAAGTGTTGCAGCAGCAACTGTGCTTACAATATTGGAAATGGGCATGGAAAGGGGAAGTTTCCTTTTAAGCAAAAGTAAGATTAATTTAGAAGTCATGAAGAAACTTTTAAATATCGGTACAGAAATTAGAGTAAGCATACGTGATAATATAGGAAGTGATGAAATTGAAGGGGAGATATAAAGTGAAGAAACTTAGAGTTATTGTATGCGGAAGTACATTTGGACAATACTATATACGAGCACTGCAAACAGTTCCTGATGAGTTTGAGGTAGTGGGGCTTTTGGCTAATGGAAGTAACAGATCAAAGTTGTGTGCAGATTTTTATCATGTGCCGTTATATACACAAATAGAGGATATTCCGGAAGTTGATATAGCTTGTGTTGTAATACGTTCCAGAGCGGTTGGTGGTAGTGGTACAGATATTGCTGAATATTTTTTGAATAAAAAGGTTCATGTCATTCAGGAGCAGCCTATCCATCCAAAAGATATGGAGGTATGTTATCGTGCTGCTAAAAAGAACCATGTTCTGTTCCAAATGGGAGATTTATATCCTAATTTAATTGAAGTGGAAAATTTTATTAAATGTGCAAGGTATCTTAATAAGAAAGAGAATCCATTGTATTTAAGAGCTTCGTTTAGCCCGCAGGTTTCATACCCTGCAATAGACATTATATCAAGAATAGTTCCGTCTATTCATACATGGAAAATTAAGTCAATTACAAAAGAATTAGGACCTTTTGACATATTAATGGGAGAAATAGGTAAGACGCCAATATTTATTGAGTACCATAATCAGGTTGATCCTAGAGATCCAGACAATTATATGCATTTGTTACATAGCTTTACTCTGTTTTATTCAACTGGCAAATTAGTATTGGAAGATACGTTTGGACCGGTATTATGGAAGCCTCGAATGCATGTGCCTAAGAAATTATATACACCGGAAGAAGAACCGGAATATCCGCCATATATGTTAGAAAATTCGATAGAAAATATTGGCTCTTTTAGAAAAAGGAACTATAAAGACATCATAACTGGTGAATGGCCAGTAGCAATTTCAAAGGATTTGTTAAGGTTAAAGGATATGATTTTGAATGAAAAAAATGGTAATCAAAGTGCGCAGCAGGGGTTATTACGTTCCCAAAAATGGTCGGAAATGACAAAGGCTTTTGGTTATGCGGCTTTAGTCAATGAGCATGAACACCATTATGTGCCATTTGAAGAATTGAGTGCAAATACATGGAGGAAAGAAAATGAGTGATGTTGTTGTAATATTAGAAAAACTTAAAGAAGAAGGATTTTCTCTTTGGCTGGATGGGGAGAAATTACGTTATAAAGCTCCAAAGGAGAGTATTACCAAAGCAAATTTACTGACATTAAAACGAAACAAAGAGGAGATCATTCAAGTATTACAAAATTATAGTAAGAGAATCGTAGTAGAAGTCGATTCGGATAATAGATACGAACCGTTCCCATTAACAGATGTACAAACTGCATACCTAATGGGACGTAATAATCTGTTTGATTATGGCGGAGTGGCGTGTCATGTTTATTTAGAATTGAAGTATAAAAAATTGGATGTAAGTCGAGTAAGATTAGTGTGGAACAAATTAATACAAACACATGATATGTTACGGACTGTAGTATTTGAGGAAGGTTATCAGCAAGTTTTAAAAGAGGTGCCTGAATTAGAAATTCCGTACTGGGATGTGTCTAAAGGCGAGAATATTTGTGAGTACAATGATTTTAGACAACAAATGGGAAATCATGTGTATGATACAGGAAAATGGCCGATGTTTGGTATTGCTGTTGCAAAAAAAGCAGAAGAAAGTATTTTATATTTTTCAATGGATTTTTTAATTGCAGATTGGACAAGCATTTGGATGTTATTATCTGAATTTGAGGCATTATATTATCTTAAAAAGGATTCTATAAACGTACCTCAAATTACTTTTAGAGATTATCTTTCTGCTGAGAGAAAATTAAAGGAATCGGAAAGATATGTAAATGACAAACGTTATTGGGAAAAGAGAATTGCATATTTGCCGGATGCACCAGAATTACCTACGCTATCGGCAGAAGATGTAAAAAAGAATTTTACAAGAAAGTTATTGTGTTTAGATAGTGAACGATGGAATAGCTTTAAAGATGCTGCAAAAAAATTAGGGATAACACCATCAACGGCAATTCTGACAGCATATTCCGATGTTATTGCAAAATGGAGTTATAATAAATCCTTTTGTATTAACTTAACGGTGTTAAATCGCTTTCCATTACACGATGATGTAACGGATATAGTAGGGGATTTTACCACATTAAATTTATTGGAGATAAATGCCAATGACGGAAACAATTTTGCTGAGAGAGCAAGGAAAATTAACGAGAGGTTATTCATTGATTTAGATCACCGGTTATTTGGAGGTGTAGAAGTAATTCGGGAGTTATCAAAGCAAAGAAATAAAAGGGTTTTTATGCCTATAGTATATACCAGTGCTATTGGGTTGGCGGACCAGAATAGACAAATTACAGGTAAATTTGATGGGGGAATCACACAAACTCCACAGGTATTTATTGATTGTCAAGCTATGGATGGAGATTTTGGTTTGCAAATAAACTGGGATGTTCGGGAAGGCGTCTTTCCAGATGGAATGATTGATGATATGTTCGATTTGTTTCAGCAACGAATAGAGGAATTGGCAAAAGACGAAACAGATTGGAATAAAATAAACGGCCTTTTCTTACCTCAATGGCAAGCTGATGAAAGGAATGTTGCTAATCATACGGAAACAGATTTGCCGATTCATCTTCTGCAGAGTGGATTTATGGAATGGGCCCAAAAAGCGCCTGATCGAGTTGCAGTAACAGATGGAGAAAAGAAATTAACATATGGTGAACTGCATCAATACGCATTAAAAATCAGACAGAAAATAGTAAATGTTGGAGCAAAGCATCAAGATTGTATTGCGATTGCTATGAATAAAAGTATTTATCAAGTCGCTGCTGTATTAGGAACTCTGTATGCAGGATGTATTTATGTTCCAATCGTAGCAGATCAAGAGATAGAAAGAGCGAAAAAAATATTAGAAATAACAAATGCTAATATTGTTTTAACTACAGTTGCAGAAAATAGTGAGTATATGAGTGGTAAGGCCATTATTGAAGTGGATGCTTTATCTGACATTAAGTTTGAGACTGAGCTGCCCGAGTACGGTTTAGAAGACGTAGCATACATAATTTTTACATCGGGAAGTACCGGCGAGCCTAAAGGAGTTACAATTACACATGCTGCAGCAGTAAACACGATAGAGGATATTAATAACAAAAATAAAGTGACTTGTGATGATTCAGTGCTTGGACTTTCAAAGCTGAACTTTGACTTATCTGTATATGATATTTTTGGCTTATTGCAGGTAGGAGGAAAAATAGTTTATCCAATTCAGGAAAACTACATGAATCCCGACCATTGGATAAAAATGATTGAAGAGTATAGGATAACTATATGGAACAGTGTACCAGCATTAATGAAAATTTTGCTGACGGAATTGGAAACTATGAATACTACTCATATGTTGCCGTTGAGATGTGTGTTGTTGTCTGGTGACTGGATACCAGTTAATATGCCCTCGCAAATCAAAGAGATTGTTCCAATGGCAAAAATTAACTGTTTAGGTGGCGCTACAGAGGCTTCTATTTGGTCTATCAATCATGAATTTTGTGATGAGAGAATTTATGAAAAAATTCCTTATGGAAAACCACTGTCAAATCAGGCAATGGATGTTTGCAATGAAGATGGTGAATCTTGTCCCGTTTGGGTTCAAGGAGAAATTATTATAAAGGGAAAAGGGTTGGCGAAAGGTTACTTTAATGATGATAACTTAACGAATCAGAAATTTATTCTTGATAAAAATGGAAGATTATCATATTTGACTGGAGATATTGGACGTTATCTGCCGGGGGGAGATATAGAATTTATTGGAAGGAAAGATAATCAGATAAAAATTCGTGGTTATAGGATTGAACTGGGAGAAGTAGAGAATGTATTGAAAAAGGTCGAGAATATCAAAGATGCAATTGCAGTTGTTAGTAAAGAAAAGAATGAAATTCTGGCAATGGTTGAACCGGCATCTATTACTTCGGAAATGGTGCTCGAAAGAGAAAAATTCTGCCAGGAATTATTTGATACAGTGTTATCGTATGATGAGCATTATTTTATGGAATTTGATCAGGAAAAAGTACAGTTAGCTGTAGACTCCAGAAATGAGGCAGCAGCATATTCTCTTCTTTATGGGCTCCAGAAGATGGGAATATTATTGAAAAATAAACCCATTTTGATGGAAGAAATTTTGAATGATAGTGTCATTCCTGATAAATATAGATGGTTGACAGTACCATGGCTGAAAGCATTATTAAAGAGCGGATTAATCCGAAAAAGGAATGATGGCAAATTTGAAGCGATTGAAAATGTAGAATGGAGCCAAAAAGAGCAACAATGGAATGTGGCTTTTGATAAATGGTATGATAAATTAGGAAATGTATCTACGTTGGAATATATTAAGCTAAATGCGGATGAGTTTGCCAACATAATGTCTGGTAAAACAGATCCGGTTAGTCTTTTATATCCAGATGGAAGCAATAAATATACTCAGGCATTATATGTAGAAAATACTGCCACAAAATATATTAATGCATCTATATGCAAAATTATAAAAAAAGTACAAAAGAGAGTGCCGGGGCAGAAAATTAAAATATTGGAAGTAGGGGCAGGAACTGGAGCAACAACTGAGTGGGTTTTTAAGGCTTTAGAGGGTAGTGAATTTGAATATTGCTTTACAGATATTTCAAAATATTTTTTCCCGGATGCAGTCAATCGGTTTGGAAAAAATCCAAATGTCACTATTAAGAAGTTGGACTTAAATGAGGATTTTGTTGCACAAGGATTTTGTCCGAATTCATATGATGTCATAATAGGTGCATATGTACTTAATAATGTAAAAGATATAGTTAAAACGATTAACAAACTTAAAGAATTGGTGAGAAATGAAGGTTATTTGATTTTTTCTGAAACTATACTGCCTGAAACATGGCTTTTAGTTTCTCAGGCGCTGATGATGACACCGCCAGAAGATACATTGCGTGATGGTGCTGCTTTTATTTCAAAAGATTTATGGTGTGGAGTATTAAAAGAAAGTGATGGAGTTGAAGAAAGTGTGTTATCAATACCGAGTAACAATAACCCGACTTCATTGCTTGGTGCAGGATTATTTATAAAACAATTTAAGCGAACAGATGCATTTCTCGACAAAATGGAGATTAACAGACGTTTGGAAAAATATCTGCCGGCCTATATGTTACCTTCTGAGATATGTATTATAGACAGAATACCTTTATCTGCAAATGGCAAAATTGACAGAAAGGCAGTTGAAGATTGGTTTGAGAGGTATAGAATTTCAGAAGATAAGATATCAGAAAAGGAGGAAACTAAAACTGACTTAGAGAAAATGATATGCCAAATATGGTGTGAAGCATTAGATATTGGTGATTTGGGAAGAAAAGAGAATTTTTATGATTATGGTGCTGATTCACTAATTATGGCACAGGTAACCACCAAAGTCCGGAGCAAATTAGAAAAGGAGATACCTTTTGATGCATTATTGCGGCAGATGTTGAATACGCCTACAATTGAAGAGATTGCATTATATATTAGTGCTTACGATAATCAAGAAATAGAATCTCCTATGTGTGAAAAGAAATTTGAGTATATCGCAAAAAATGGGGAACGGAATGGAAATAGAGGACGAATTTTGTTACATGGAGCATTAGGATCAGTTGATGTGTATCGCTATCTTATTCCTGAGATGGAAAAGCAAAATTGCGGAGAGATAATATCTATAGGAATTTCGGATTTGGATGAATATTGTAAATTAGAATCGGAAGAGGTTGTTTTGCATTTGGCGGATTTATATACACAAAAAATCCTTGAAGAAAATTTGGACAAAGTTCAGATTGTTGGATATAGCTTCAGTGGTGTTATTGCCATTGAGATGGCAAAGCAACTTCTGGAGGCTGGAATTGATGTGGAAGATGTAGCCATAATAGACGGATGTTCAATACCGGTTGAAATTCAAGACGAAATTATTTATGAATTATTTTTTATAGGAAATCTTCATGTTTCCCTTGAAAAATTGGAATTTACAGATTTAAAAGTATTTGAAAAAATATTTGGAAAAATTGTAGATAGTAAACAAGATAGTATTTCTATATCAGACTTTGAAGATTCTCAGGAAGATTGTCATATTTATGAAAGATTGCTTGAATTGAGCCAGTTGACACAGGAGGCTAGATTTAAAACATATTTATCAGTCAGCGATGATTCGTCTGTACGGAATTTAAATTTTGATATGGTAAAACATCTCTATACAATTTTCAAAAAATCATTTGCTGCGTTACGTTTTGTTCCTACGGTATATTTTGGGGATATCCGATATTTTAAAACAACAGAAAGGAATGGAATATTTAAGTATTTTGAGGCACTTTTACAAGAATGGGACGATGTATGTATAGGCGATTTCGAGACTATAGAGATAGCCGGGAACCATTATTCTTGCTTGGAGAATCCAAACAACGCCCATGAACTAGCAAAGAAACTTGGAAGTGTTTATAAAGAATGGAGAGAAGAATGAGAGCTATAACAGATGATATGATTCATATGCTGTTGGAGCGATTAAGCAAAAGAAATATAACAATTTGGACAGAAGCCGGAAAAATCAAATATAAAGCGCCTGCGGGTGCGCTTACTTCCGAGGAATTGCAATGTATTAAGGAAAATAAAGAAAAAATTATAAAGTACCTTGAAAACCATGCAATATGGAGTAAAGGAGTTAAAGAAATGTTTCCGTTGACTTCAATTCAAAAGGCCTATCTTATAGGAAGCGACCAGGCATATGAATTAGGAGGAATTAATGCTCACTACTATATGGAATTAAACTGTTGTGATATTGATGTTGTGCGTTTTGAAAGGGCAGTCAATGAAGTGATTGCCCGTACGGACGCAATGAGAACGATTGTTTTGTCAAATGGTATGCAGGCAGTGTTGGAAAAAGTACCGACATATAAAATAGAAAGATTTGAGTTTGGCAATGAGAAAGATAGAGAAGAGAAACGTGAACAATGGTCTCATTGTGTGTTTGATTTATGCAAATGGCCGCTTTACAATATACGAATTTCTTATGTAAATAAAGCATTCCCACGTATTCATATTGATTTTGATTGTATTATCATGGACGCATGGAGTGCAAAAATGATGATTGCAAAGATATTTGAAGTCTATGAAGGGAAAATTGTGAAATGGGGAACGTATTCATTTAAGCAGTATTGTTTAGAACAAAAAGAATATCGTGAAACGCATCCAGAAAATGCAGCATATAGTTATTGGAGAAAAAGGGTAACTGAACTGCCTCCGGCACCAGATCTGCCTTATAAGAAAAAGCTGTCAGAACTTTGTGGACATCGTTTTGATCGAATTTCACAAAAATTTTCAAGAGAAGAAACAAGCGCACTATATAAACTGGTAAAGGATAATAGGGTTACTCCTGCGGCACTTATTTGTACAATGTATATGAAAACATTAATGCAATATAGTAAGAATAAAGAGTTTTCGCTAAATTTGACTTTGTTCAATAGACTCCCATTAAGTGAAGAAATATATAATCTTATTGGAGATTTTACAAATATAGGTGCAATTGCTTATAGACAGCAGAAGGATTTTTGGCAGGAGGTAAACTTTGTACAAAAGCAACTATGGGAATTAGTGCGTTATCATTCTTTTGATGGTACACAGATATTGAAAATGATTGATCCAATGAATAGAGGCAAAGCAATTCTTCCTGTGGTTTTCACTGGCGTTTTGCAGGGAGATAGAAAAACAAAAGGTTTTTTGCCAAACGGAGTCAGTGAAGGCTATGCGATTAGCCAAACTCCACAAGTAGTATTGGATTATCAGGCAACAGACTTTAATGGAGAACTATTAGTTAATTGGGATTATGTAATAGATGCATTTGACGTAGAAATGATTCATAGTATGTTTTCTGAAAATATCAAGGACCTGCGCCTGCTAATATACTCATAGAAGGATGTATTAATGGTATATTATTTTAGACAAATGAAGGAATTTCAAAATGAAGAACTAAAAAAAGCTAAACATTATATAAGTGGGCAAAGAGAGCTTAAAATAAGTAGGCTTCGATTCTTAAAGAACAAACGGCAGTCTGCTGTAGCTTATTTGTTACTTAGATATGGATTGAGAAAAGAATATGGAATAAATGAAAATGTTGTACTAAGCGAAGGTTCTTGTGGAAAACCATATTTAAGTAATTATCCGTTTGTTCACTTTAATTTATCTCATTGTGATAAAGGTGTGGCTTGTATGATTAGTGATTCAGCAGTTGGAATAGATATCACCTCTGTAAAAAAGGAAAATATGTCATGTATGTATTCTTCTATGACAGCAGATGAAATAGAGAAAATATTACATGCTGAGAACCCGGCAGTACAGTTTACCAAGTTTTGGTCTTTGAAAGAAAGCTATTGCAAATGTATTGGAATGGGTATTGACTCCTATATAAAAGCAATAGATTTTTCAAATTGTATCGGAAGTGTATTTACACGTTATGGAAAAATGTTTCAAGTAAATGAAGTAGAAGGATCAGTATTGAGTTGGTGTGCAAGTCGTGAAAGCAACATGTTAGAAATTGATCCGACTGAACTATTTAGAGGATTACAATAGGAGGATGTACCAATGAAACAAGAGATTATTAGATTAGATCAGTTGACTATGGGAACTATAAAATATAGTGACATAACGCTGCTTCAGGAAAAAGAAACAGAAATTATTTCTAGTGATTCTTTATGGCGTGGCATACATGGATATTATAATGGGCTAGTGAAAAGCAATATAGGAAATGGAAAGAAGGTAATACTTCAGATTCATTCAAAGAAAGAGTTTATTTTATTATTTATGGCATTAATTAGAACAGGTGCTTGTCCTATTATTTTGCCAGTGAGTATGACCAAAAACAGTGCTAATATGCTGCAGAAAATTTGTAGTGATAATCAAGATGCTATAATCATGGCAGACGATATGGGAAAAGTATGTGTTCAAACTCTATTACCGGACATAAAATTGCCATTACTGTCTATAAAGGAGTTTTTTTGTCAGGATGAAAACATTGAAACCGATTATAATGATTTTTCTGATAATATTGCTGATGATGTGGCGTTTGTAATTTATTCGTCAGGAAGTACATCTGAACCGAAAGGTGTTATGGTAACACATAAAGGGGTAATTAGAATGCTACAGGAAACAGCAAAAATATTAGGCCTCACTAAGGAAGATGTCTTATTATCATGGTTGCCAGTAGAGCATACGTTTGGATTAATATATTTTTTACTATTACCAATATATGTTGGATGTAGACAAGTCCATATGGCTACAAGTATGTTTGCAGAGAATCCTCTAACGTGGTTGGAGCAGATAAACCATTATAGGGCAACTGTGACCGCAGGCCCCAATTTTGCATATCAAATCGTATTGAATAATATGACCGAGAATTGTCATTGGGATTTATCTTGTTTGAGATATATTTTAAATGGTGGTGAACCAATATCTAAAAAAAATCTACATAAGTTCTTGGATGCAAATAAACAATATCATTTGAAAGAAAATTGTTTGATTCCAATATATGGAATGACTGAAACATCTGGTGCAGTAGTACTAAATGTACCTTATAGAGAACCGGATATTGATACAAAGCAGGTAGATACAGGCATAGACTTTGATTTAAAGAGCATAGATATTTTAAAAAATGATTTGGTTTGTCAGGGGAAAACGATAAATGGCTGTAGTATAAGAATTGTTGATGATTTTAATAGGGACTTGGGGCAGATGAAAGTAGGAAATATCCAATTTAAAGGAGAGTTTCTGTGTAAAGGTTACTTGAATAAAGATAATAAAGATCTGTTTGCGGATGGATGGCTGTGTACTGGGGATATAGGCTTTTTGTCGGGGCAAAATTTATATATTGTTGGAAGAAAAAAAGATATGTTTTTCATGCATGGAAAAAATATTTATATGCGGGATATAGAACAGATTATATTCGAAAGATATGGCGTTAGAAGTGCTGCATGTGGAGAGAATAACGCTATGGAAGAAAAATCGAAAATATATTTATTTATGGAATTAGAAATTTCTTCTGCGGAATATACAAAAAAGAAGAAGGAAATTATTATGTTTATTCAGGGTGAGACAGGAATTAAATTGTCGGATGTTATATTCAAAGATGATATGTTTATGACACAAGTGGGAAAATTTAGCAAAGCAGAGTTGCTGAAGAAATATAAGAAACAAAATTGTCCGGAAGTTAATAGTTGAGTAGGAGGAAGCAAGAACATGAGAATAGTCAATAAGTCCGATGTAAAAGAACATTTGCAGGAGCTGTTAGCAGTGCAGATAACGGAGGATATGCCAATATATGAAGTATATGATGATTCTATTAAGATGTTTCAAGTATTAAGTAAAATCAATAATGGATTTCATATAAATTTAGGAATGATAGATCTGGTTATGTGCGATACGGTAGATAAACTAATTGAGAAAATAACTTTAGAATCCAAGAATATAGTAAATATTGTTGGAGAAGAACAGTTATCATTGATTCAACAGTCTTATTGGATTGGACGCGAACAGGAATTTTATGGTGCATCAAATTCTACTCATTTATATTTGGAAGTGCATCACAACCTGGATCTTATGAAATTAGAAAAGGTTATCCGTACATTGATAAAAAGGCATGGCGCATTAAGAAGTATTATCAAAGAGGAGAAACAATTCATATTTGAAGAGAAGATTGCGGATACATTTTGTTTAGAAACTATTAATATAGGAAGAGAGGAAAAGGAAAAATATTTTAAGAAACTACGCTATAATAATCAAACGCGGCTTAGAGATTTAGAAAATTGGCCTTTATTTGATGTGAAAAATATATGTATTGATACGTGTGAAAATTTTTTGTTAGTAGATATTGAAATGATTATAGTAGATGGAATGAGCCTCCAATTGATACTAAAAGATTTTTGGGATATTTATAGTAATAGTAAATTTGATGTACAGGAAATTGATTACTTGAAATGTGCGAAAAGTGTTCGTGAAACCAGAGATAAGAGAAAATATGAAATTGACAAGGAATATTGGATGCAGCGTTTGCCGTTGATTCCTAACGCACCTAAACTTCCTGAATGTAAGATTTGGGATGAAAGCAATATATGTTCAAGGCTTCAAAGGAAGATTGAGAAGGAAGAATGGGCTGCCTTAGAGAAGATGGCAAAGGACAGTGGGGTAACAGTAAGTATAGTATTACTATATGCCTACTTATTAACTTTAGCTCGTTGGAGTGAAGAACCACAGTTTACTGTTAATGTTACATTATCAAGTCGGCCATATACAGTAAGGGATATAGAAAAAGTAGTTGGGGACTTTACAACAAATATTTTATTTGATTTTAGCGCTTCGGATATGAAGGGAACAATCGCTGAACAGTTGAAGTTTATTAGAAATAAGTTATATGAATATTGTGACCATAGTAGCTACGAAGGCGTTGAGATAATACGTGATATGATAAAGACTGGGAAGATTAGTCAAGAAAAACCACTTCCGATTGTTTTTACCAGTATGTTGTTCAGAAATCTGCCTAATTTACCTGAAATGGATGTAGTCTATTCGCAGTCTCAAACTTCTCAGGTAAGTTTAGATAATCAAACTTACAAGTTAGAAGATGGTGGATTGATTGTGTGGGATTTTATTAAGAAGATATATCCGGAAACAATGGTTGAAGAAATGTTTTCATATTATTGCATGGTTATAGAACAGTTATCGAAAAATAATGGAGAGTTAAAATGTTCACCTGCATTCGAAAAAAAGATAAAACTTTATAATTCAACTGAAAAAGAAATTGATTTCTTTAACTTGGGTAAGCGGCTGGATAACATTTTTTACAAATTTGCGGATAAAATTGCTATAACAGATTTTGAAGGAGGTATAACATATCGAGAGTTAGAACGCAACATAAAATCTACAATGCATGATCTTAAGAAAAATGGTATTAAACCTGGTAAATATGTGGTGATTAAAACTGATAAAAGTAAAGAGTCAATAATTACAATTTTAGCTGTAGTTTTGGCAGGTGCAACATATGTGCCGGTTGAAAAGCATTGGCCGGTTGAGCGAGTACAGTATATTTTAGATAACGCTGGTGCGGATATGATTATTGACCCATATGAAGTATGTTCTTCTAATGAAGTAAATGATTCGTGGAAAAATATTGATGTGGAATCCAGTACATATGTAATATATACTTCCGGAAGTACGGGAAAACCTAAAGGTGTTGAGATTGCCTATAAGAGTATGGTTAATACTGTTTTAGATATAAATGATCGTATCGGATTGAACAGCAGTGATACTATACTGGGACTGTCTTCACTATGTTTCGATTTATCGGTATATGATTTGTTTGCAACTTTTTTTACAGGTGCACAATTAAAATTGGTTAAAGAACTAAGAGATACGGAGGATATTAAGAAACTTGTAGATAGCAGTTCTGATATTGTATGGAACTCTGTTCCAGCCGCGATGGAGTTGTTTATTGATAGCTTGGATGAAGACTACAAAAATGATGAAATGAAGGCCGTTTTATTAAGTGGCGATTGGATTAATGTAAATTTACCAGACAAAATCAAAAAGCATTTTCCAAAAGCAGCAATTTTTAGCCTTGGTGGTGCGACTGAGGCATCAATTTGGTCGATCTATTATCCAATTAAAAAAGTTGATGCGTCTTGGACTAGTATTCCTTATGGCTATCCGCTGACAAATCAATCAATCTATATCTTGGATTCGGAGCAAAGAATATGCCCTCCAGAAGTGATAGGAGAAATATATATTGGAGGAATTGGGGTCGCGAAAGGGTACATCAATGATGAAGAAAAAACTTCTAATAGTTTTGTTAAATCAAAATATGGAAGACTGTATAGGACGGGGGATTTTGGTAAATATTCAAGGGAAGGATATGTGGTTTTCTGCGGAAGACGAGACTCCCAGGTTAAGATTGGGGGCTATCGTATTGAACTGGAAGAAATAGAAGCGCAGATTAAAGAGGTCCCTAATATTAAAGACTGTATAGCGGTTGTTAATTATAAAAATCAAATAGTAGTTTTTTATAAAGGCGAAGAGTTAGATATAGCTGAAATAAAACGTGCGATCAGAAAAAAACTACCCACTTATATGTACCCGCATAGATATTATCGAGTTGATGACTTTCCGCTAAATACTAATGAAAAGATAGATCGTAAGATGTTAAAAAGCATGGCAGATTCTGGAATACAAAACAAAATGCATAATGAAAAACAAGATGATCTGCGGAATCCTTCTTTAAATAAAGTTATTGAAATATGGTCGGAAGTTCTAAATTGTGATGTTGAACCAGAAAATGATTTCTTTGAGTTAGGCGGAGATTCGATAAAAGCACAAAGAATAGTCCGTAAAATTGCGGACAATTTCAAAGTAAAAATTTCATTTTTAACAGTGATTCATTCAAAGAATGTGGCTGAGTTTAGCAAAGAAGTTGAAAAGATTAGTTTATCATTTAAAAATAGCAAAAAGGATGAAGCAACTTCCGTAGGAAGTAAACAAGACAATCAGAATGTGTTTCCGCTAACAGGAGTTCAGCTTGCATATTTGAATGGACGAAATGATAATTATGAATTGGGGAAGTACAATGCGCATTATTATTTTGAAGCGGAAACAGAGTACACAGCTAATCAGATTGAGTATGCAATTCGTAAAGAGGTTTCAAGGCATGATGCTTTAAGGACCATTTTTTATAAAAACGGAAGACAAAAGATATTGAATAATGTCCCGGATTATTCTGTTATAGTGACAAAATGCCAAAATGATGAAGAAAAGGAGATAGAGTTGCAAAAACAGCGAAAGATACTTTCGCATAAAGTTTATGACCATGAGAAATGGCCGCTATTCACATTCCAGATGATAGAATCTCCGAATTCACGGATCTTAATGGTAAGTTTGGATTTAATGGTATGTGACGGCGATAGTATGCAAATTCTTTTTACAGAAATAGCAGATACGCTTGAAGGAAAATCTGACGCTGAAAAAATTGAGTACTCATATGCGGAGTATATTCAAAATATAAGTAACCAAAAGAATTCAGAAAGCTATGAAGAAGATAAAGCGTATTGGTTAAATAAAATTGACTCATTATCAAGTTATCCTCAGATACCAATGAAGATGAAACTTGCTGATTGTAGGGACTATAATATTGTAAGAAAAAGTGCGATTATTGATTCTGTTTTGTGGGGGAATTTTAAGGAAACGGCCCGTAGACACAAAGTTTCTCCTTCGGCATTGCTATGTACTCTTTATGGAAGGACTATGGCGAAATGGGGAAATCAAAGTGAAGTTCTTTTAAATTTAACAGTATTTCAGAGACAGCAAAAGAATACTGGAAAAATTATCGGTGATTTTACAAAACTGCTTCCGCTTAATCTTGTTTTTGCTAAAGAGGATATTTGGAAATCGGCGGAGATGGTTCAAGAACAAATAATGAAAGACCTAGATCATTTATCTTTTGATGGTACTGAAATAATGAGAGAACTGGCAAAAAGAAGAGGGGTTTTTGGAAAAGCACTTCTACCAGTAGTATTTACCTGCGTACTTTTTGACTGCCCGGAAAATTATTTTGAACGTTTAGGAAGTATTAAATATGCTGTTTCTCAAACTCCACAAGTCTTTTTGGATAATCAAATTACAGAGATGGGAGGCAGATTGCATATTTCCTGGGATGTAGTAGATGAATTGTTTGAAGCTTGTATTATTGATGAGATATTTTTGGAGTTTGTGGAAGATATTAAAAGAATAAGCGAAAACAATAAGGCAAATTCTACAAATGATTTTGTGACAAAAGTATGGGGTAATATACTTACCAAAGAAATAATTACAAAAAGTGTAGTGCCGGATCTGTTGAAGAGTATCGATTTGAAGCAAATTAAGATTTTGGATTATGCACAAGAATTATGCCCGCCAGATGTAAAAGGACAGGTTTATGTTTCCGAAAGTGAAATAATGAATGATAGAAATAAAACATATTATAAGATTTTAGAACATCCATTATATGGGAGAATGGCCGATACTGGCATTATTGGTGTATTAACTCATGATGGATATATGGAATTTGTCGTTCCGAATTGTGAAACAAGTGTAGAAACTCCTGATAAAAAAGAAGATACTCATGAAGAAGAAATCGAAAAGCCTATCGTAAAAGAAATTATGAAAATATGGAAAGAAGTTTTTGAAATCGAAGATATTAGTATTCAAGACGATTTTTATACTTTGGGTGGTGATTCAATAATTTTAATGCGGCTCGTAGACGAGATGTGCAAAACATTAGGGTGTGATGTAACTGTAGATGATATTCTTCAAAGTGAGAATATTTCTGATTTGGCAAACAGGGTATAAAGATAAATAAGAAAGCCTCATGAATTGGAATTAGCATGGGGCTTTCATGAAAGGATGATTTTATGAAAGTGGCAGCCTGTGGAAAGTGGTTTGACTATTTAAATATGATGCCCATTGCAAGAGGGCTTGATTTTGGAGAGGCTTGTAGAAGAATATAGTGATACTGAAGTGTTTCAGAATTTTGAGAGCATAAGTGTGGATACGGATTTAATTTGTTTGGATGCGGATCATACGAACTATTCAATTCTTATACAATTGGCAAAGAAGGGTGTAAATGTGCTTTGCCAGGGCTTGTGGAATGTGGAGAATTATTTGGGCGTAATTCGTGAGTTTAAGAGAAACAACAAATTTGTGATTGAAGATGAGTCTTTTCTTAATTTTGAAAAGGTTTCAATATTTGTAGATATCGCAAAAAAGTTATTGGCATTTGATCCGGCGGCTGAAATAGAAATTAAAACTAATTGCTTTAATATTTATGCAGCTGTTAGAATATTAGGTATGTTTTTACCTAATATGCAACAAATGACAGTTGAGCAACATGTTGAACAGGATAGCAAAGAATGGGTTTGGTGTAGATTAAGGAATAAGATAGTAGTCTTTGAAATCGATAAGAAAATTTATTATGGTTTAGAACGGAAATATACAGCCAAAAGCGTTGAATTTAACATTCAAACAGACAGAGGAAATCTCTCTCTAAGAGGATATTTGGGCCCGATTATTTGGGAAGGTTTTTTTCCTGAAATAAGTAATAATGAGAACTCAAAAGGGTATTTGTTTCATCCGACTATTCAAACTGTAGATGGAGAGGCGAATTATGATTGCTATATAAATACTGTATATAGTAATTCATTGGCCTCCGAAATAAAAAAGACTGAACGTTATATTAAACGGCAAGAAAATGTCGCGTCAAAAATGCAGCAACAGATTTTGAATATAAGATGTTCTCAAGAACTTTTAAGTAAATTAAATTTTTCGTTAAAGTGTAAAAAGGAATATCATCCTCTATTGCTAGAAGAATTACTTGATCTGCGAACAGAGAGTGAAATTGAAAATATATTCGATAACTTTAGTCAGGAATACATACAATATAGCGTAGAGATGCGAAAAAAATATTGGCACAAACAATATTATTCTATATGAATAAAAAAGGCGTTTTACTAAAAGATATTCCTTGCACATTAAATCAAATACTAAAATGCCTATCGGTAAATACGGACAATAATGATATTATATATAGATGGATTGAACTGTTGAAAAAGTATAATTATGTAACTGAAACCGATGGGATTTATGTATGTAAAATCGAGATATATGAAAAAGGATTAAAATATGGATGGGAAGAAGTAGAATACCTTTGGAAAGGGAAATTGGAGTCTCCTTTAGTTTTGGATTATATTATTAATAATATTAAAAATTGGGACAAATTGATTCAGAAAGAGCAGCAGGCAACGCTATTGCTCTTTGAACAGGGAGAAGATATATATGCACATGCACTTTATAAAGAGACAAAGATTTTGCAATATTTGAACCATTCTCTGTCGAAAAAAGTGTTGGGATATTTACATGAGAATGCAAATGCAACAATCCTCGAAATTGGTGCCGGCACAGGAGCAACGTCCAATAAGGTACTGAGCGATATTCGCGAGAATAAATTTGAAGAGCATATTGTATATTTTTATACAGATATTTCCAGATTTTTTTTACAAAGAGCTAAAGAGCGATATAAGGAGTGTGATGGAAAAATAGAGATGCATCATCAAACATTAGATATTGATGAAGCTTTTTCAAGCCAGTTGCCCTCAAATTTCCAAGCGGATATTGTGATAGCGGTGGGAGTATTGAATAATTCTGTTAATACAGATAAGTGCATTTATGAGATAAATAGTGTAATGAAACCAGGTGGAATTTTACTTGTCATAGAAACTGTAGAGGATGTTCCGGATATCCTCATAACGCAGTCTTTTATGATGACAGCACCAAAGGATCGGAGAAAAGCGACAAATACCATGTTTCTGAATAGAAAACAATGGCTGGAGATTCTTGAAGAAAATGGGTTTTGTAATAGTGAAGAGTTTCCAGGATATGGTGAATATTTGGAGGTTTTGGGACAGAAACTTTTTTATTGTACAAAGGAGTAATGCTTGTTATGCAATTGGAAATTATAAAAAAAGTAAGTCTGTTAAATAAGAATACCATTTTATTTGTGCATGGAGCATATCATGCAGCATGGTGTTGGGAAGAACATTTCATACCTTTTTTTTATGCTCATGGATATAATGTTTATGCTATGAGCTTTAGAAATCACGGTAACAGTGAAAGAATAGAAAATGTTGATCAGATAGTAGTCAAGGATATGGTAGAAGATCTAATAAAGACTATAGATATGATTGATGGAAAAATTATCTTGATAGCACATTCATTGGGATGCAGAATCGCACAGATGTGCTTGGAAGAAATATACTCTTCAATACAGTCAGTTGTTTTAATTACACCAATGCCAGTAAGAAATAATTTTTTACAATTACTACAGATGAGTAAAAAGCAGAGAAAAAAATAATTTGGAGTATATTCTTTTTTCAGAAAGGTTAGATTCAGAACGAAAAGAATACTATATGTCATTATTAGATAAAGAGTCAAAAAAGGTTGAGTATGCCATGATGAAACGTCAAAAAAAATTCTCTATATATGTTAGAAAAATTCCAACCCTGGTAATTGGATCATATAATGACCAATGTGTAATTCTGCAGGCAGTTAAAGACAACGCTAAAATACACACCGCGGAGTTGAAGATTGTAGATAGTGTATGTCATGATATGATGCTTGATCCGGATTGGAGAAATATAGCAGATTTAATTTTCAAATTTATAGAAAAAACTATTGACAAAAAAAGTGGGGATAATTATAATGATAACTATGTTAGCACACAGGCGCATCAAGGAGGTGAATAAATGGCAGTTGGCACTTATGAGACTACCCATGAGAAGATTTTAGAAAGTGGAAAGCAGCTATTCCTTAAAAATGGCTATGAACGCACAAATCTTCGGGAGCTTTGCAAGGGTGCGGGGATTACGACTGGAGCATACTATCGGCACTTTGAAGATAAGGCGGCATTGTTCTCGGCATTGGTTGAGCCTGCTGTCGAGGGGATTCGTAAAAGGTATGATGCTGCAGGAGAGCGATGCTTTGATTATATATCTGTTGACAACATGACTGATTTGTGGAATGTTTCGGTTGAAACAATGGTCGAGTTTATTGAATTTATTTTCAGCCACTTTGATTCGTTCAAACTTCTTCTGCATTGTGCGGATGGAACAAAATATGTTGACTTTACTGACTGGATGGTAGAAAAAGAAGTTCAGGACACGTTGAAAATGTACGATGTTCTTGAAGAAAAGGGAATTAAATATAAACGGCTTGGACTGAAAGAGCTGCATATGTTGAATCATGCTTATTACTCCTGTATCTTTGAAACAGTCCTGCATGACTACACGAAAGAAGAAGCAATTCAGGCAACGCATACACTGGCAGAGTTTATTACAGCCGGTTGGCGGAAAGTGCATGGTCTTTGAATAAAAGGCCACACTTTTTTGCCTGATAGATAACTTAGTTTGCGATTTTTGTTAGCACACTTTGTTATCTTCTTATTGGCTACTATATTTTTTTAATATATGGTTAGCGAAATCTAACTTATCAAGGAGGAACCTATATGCAAAAACAAAATCCATTACTCCGTGTTTGGGAGCTTGGAAAATCGCAGCATTCAGGACTGATTTGTGCGGTTATCAGCGCATTTCTCGGTGTCTTAGGCGGGATGCTTCCATACTTTGCTGCGGCGCAGATGATTGTGAATCTGCTTGAAGGAAATAGGGATATGTCATTGTACTTCAAATGGCTGTGCATTGGGATGGCAGGCTATTTAGTGCGGACACTGCTTTATACCTTGGCGCTGTCCATATCACATAAGGCAACCTTTTCCGTTTTAAAAACTATCCGCAAAAAAATATTGGCAAAACTGCCGAAACTCCCTCTTGGAACAGTGACAGATATGTCCAGTGGGAAGATGAAACAGCTTATTGTGGATCAGGTGGACGGTATGGAAACAACACTGGCGCATTTGTTTCCGGAGCTGACGGCAAATATAGCAGGGCCGATACTGATTATTGTTTACCTGTTTATCCTTGACTGGCGCATGGCGCTCCTGTCGCTTGTTTCCATTCCGGCAGGCATGGTTTTCCTAATGACGGTCATGGGTTCTTACAGTAAGGACTATGAGGGAGCTGTCGGAACAACAAAGGAAATGAATGAAACGATTGTAGAATACATTAACGGCATTGAGGTAATTAAGGCATTTAACCAGGGAAAAAGTTCATATGCCAAATTTTCAGACAGAGTGAAAGCCAATGCGAAATATTACTATAACTGGATGAAAAAAAGCCAGTTTGGTATGTCGATGGCTTACTCGATTGTACCTGCCACATTGATTACGATTCTCCCCGTCGGTTTTGTTTTTTACCGTGGGGGAAGTTTGTCAGCAGAAGTATTTATTACAACCGTCATTTTGGCTTTAGGTATTACGGGGCCATTGATGGCTGCTATGAATTTTGTGGATACGCTTGCACAAGTGGGAACAACGGTGGAATCGGTGGATGAAGTTCTTCTTGCAGAGGAACAACAGCATGAAGAAAAAACCGTCACATTTGGAAAGATGGATATAGGGCTTTCCCATGTGTCTTTCGGGTATCACGGAGATAAAGAAATACTTCACGATGTGAGCCTTGCAATTCCGGCTGGAACCATGACGGCTCTGGTAGGTCCGTCCGGTTCAGGCAAGTCAACTATTGCAAAGCTGATAGCAGGTTTTTGGGATGTGCAAAGCGGAACAGTGACAATAGGCGGCGTGGATGAAAAGAAAATTCCTCTGAAGCAGTTGTATGATCAGGCGGCTTTTGTATCTCAGGATAATTTTCTGTTTGATGAAACTGTCCGTGAAAATATCCGCATGGGAAGAATGTCGGCCACAGATGCAGAGATAGAGGCTGCTTGCAGGGCGGCAGGCTGTGACGGGTTTATCCGTGAACTTGAAAAGGGTTATGACACAAAGGTAGGTAGCGGAGGGGCGCATCTTTCCGGCGGAGAACGTCAGCGGATTGCCATTGCAAGGGCGATGCTGAAAGATGCTCCGATAGTCATTCTGGATGAAGCCACGGCATACATAGACCCGGAAAATGAAGCGGTCATACAGGAAGCCATTACAAAACTTGTAAAAGGAAAAACGGTAATTGTTATTGCACACAGGCTGTCAACCATTAAGGACGCAGATAAAATTGTGGTAGTTAAGGATGGCAGAATAATGGCGAGCGGCAGGCATGAGGAACTTAGGGAAAGCTGCCCGTTGTATGAATCCATGTGGCAGGCGCATATTGGAGCAAAGGACGGTGACGTGGCATGATTGGTACATTCAAAAAAATATGGGAGTTTTCCGGTGAGGAAAGAGGCAATATCAATAAATCCGTGGCGGTAAGTTTTCTGAACGCTGTTTTCCATATGTTTGAGATTGGTGCAATTTACTTTGTGGTAATGGCACTGACAAACGGAGATAAGGATATGAAAACTGTCTGGATTTCCCTTGCCTTTATGGTCGTCAGCATTATTGGAAATGCAGTTACCAGCCGTTTCTCAAAATTACAGCAGACACACGCCGGCTATTTCATGGCAGCTAACCGGAGGGTTTCTATTGGGAACCGCCTAAAAAGTGTGCCTATGGGATTTTTTAACGAGAACAGTTTGGGCGAGGTAACTGGAGTATGTACAACGGTACTTGGCAATATTGAAAATCTGGTTCCTATGACATTGGTAAATATTTTAGGCGGCGTTATAGGAACGGTTGTGTTTACTATAATGATTTTAATTTTTGACTGGAGGATCGGGCTGATTGCCGCAGCAGGAATCATCGTGTATCTGCTGGTTGTATCTTCTATGGAGAAAAAATCTGCTGTCATTGCGCCTAACTCGCAAAAATCTCAAACGGCTCTTGTTGAAACTGTTCTGGAATATGTGCAGGGAATGGGCGTTATCAAGTCTTTTAACCTGAGTGGGCGGGGCGATAAAAATCTTCAGGATGCGCTGGAATATAACCGGAAAAGCAATCTTGGTATGGAGCAGCTTATGACGCCTTACACGATTTTTCAGGAGCTTGTATTGCAGATTGCGGGTATCGGCATGATGCTGGCAGCGGTTGTGTTCTGGATAAATGGAACAATGACATTAGTTAATACTTTGATGGTGATTATTATGTCATTTCTGGTGTTTGGGCAGATCAAGCTGTTCGGAATGGGTATTTCCATGCTGCGTCTGGCAGACAGTAGCATCGAAAGAACATTACAGACAGAGGACATGGAGCAGATGGACGAAAGCGGCAAAGCACTTGCTGTGAAGAAACATGACATTGTATTTGATGATGTGCATTTCTCCTATGAAAGCAAAGAAATTCTTCATGGAATCAACTTGCAGATTCCAGACAAAACCACTACCGCAGTGATCGGTCCCTCTGGTTCCGGCAAAACAACGCTTTGTAACCTGATTGCCCGGTTTTGGGATGTAAATAGCGGCTCGGTTAAAATTGGCGGAAAAGATGTGAGGGATTACACGCTGGAATCCCTGATGGAGCAGATTAGCATGGTGTTCCAGAATGTCTATCTTTTTGCAGATACGATTGAAAATAACATTAAGTTTGGCAGACCGGAGGCTACCCATGCCGAAGTTGTTGCGGCAGCAAAAAGAGCCTGCTGTGATGATTTTATCGAGGCGCTTCCTGACGGTTACAATACGGTTATCGGTGAGGGCGGAGCTTCTCTTTCCGGAGGTGAAAAGCAAAGGCTCAGCATTGCAAGGGCTATGTTAAAAGATGCACCTATCGTTATTTTAGATGAAGCAACTGCAAATGTAGACCCTGAGAACGAGGATCGCCTGCAGAAAGCCATTGAGGAACTGACAAAGGATAAAACAATCATTATGATTGCACACAGGCTGAAAACTGTGCGGAATGCAGACCAGATACTGGTGGTGGATAACGGAAAAATCGTGCAGCAGGGTAAACATGACGATTTGATTAAACAGCAGGGCATTTATGCTGATTTTGTACTTGGGCGCAAGGAGACAATCGGCTGGAAGCTGAATGCCGGCAACTAAACAGGATTTGTACTGTTTTGCAGCAGTCAAATAGATAAACAACAAATTTTAAGGAGGGTTCTCTAAAATGGAAACAAATAAAAAGCTCAAAGCGAAAGACCTTATCAATGTCGGTATTTATACCGCTATCTACATCGTATTCTTTTTCGTTGTAGGTATGCTCAATGCAATTCCGGTGCTTTATCCGTTCTTGTATCTATTGATTCCGCTGATTTCTGGAATCCCATTTATGTTGTTTCTGACAAAGACTGAGAAATTTGGTATGGTTACAATTATGTCTGTGATTTGTGGCGTTTTTTGGTTCTTTATGGGATATACATGGACAGCAATAGTAGGTTACGTTGTATTTGGACTGATTGCTGATTTGGTATTAAAGGCGGGAAAATATAAGAACTTTAAAGTGGATGTGATTGGTTATTGGTTGTTCTCCTGCGGTATGATCGGTTGTCAGGCTCCAATGTGGGTGATGGCAGATACATATATGGCACAGGTAGAGGCATCTATGGGGGAACAGTATGCAAGCGAGTTAGCCCATTATATGCCTTCATGGATGGGAATTGCCGCAATAGCAATTATATTCATTGGCTCTCTGTTAGGAGCATTGCTTGGACGTAAGATGTTGAAAAAACATTTTGAAAGGGCAGGTATTGTCTAATGGAACGGTACGAGGCTTATCAACCACCCAAAAAGAAAGGCTTTTATCTTGATCCGCGTACAAAAGTCTTATTTATGGCGTTTGTTACAATGTTGATGTTCTTTGTATATGAGAATCTTGCGATGGATGCTGCGGTGGCGATAATCCCGTTGACCTTGCTATTGATTAATCGCCAAATGCGGACGGCTCTCATTTATGGAGGGCTGTTCGCTTTGGCAATTGTAGCAAAGCTGACGCAGGGGATGTATGTATTGCCGGCAATCCTGAACATGGTTTCTGTGCTGCTAGTTGCAATGGTGATTCGTTTATTCCCGATTTTTATGTTGGGCTATTACATTATTGAATCTACATCCACCGATGAATTTGTGGCTGCTATGGAGAAATGGCATGTTCCGGAGGCGTTCATCATTCCGATTACTGTTGTTTTTCGTTTTATTCCAACATTAGGGGAAGAATCGGCAGCTATTACGGACGCTATGCGGATGCGTGAAATTCAGTTTGGAACAAAGAAGTTCTGGCAAAATCCTACTGCACTTTTGGAATACCGGGTAATTCCGTTGATGATGTCTGTTGTCAAAATTGGGGATGAATTATCAGCGGCAGCACTCACCAGAGGGTTAGGGGGATTAAATCACAGAACGAGTATTGCACACATTGGTTTTACAGTATATGACCTCATTATTGCCGTACTTTCGGCTGGTCTGCTGGTGTGGGCTTGTTTGTAGGAGGTGGCAAATCTATGATTGAATTTCAAAATGTCACTTTTACTTATCAAAGCACAGAGCGAGAGAGCGGTGTTTATGATTTAAACTTAACAATCCCGGATGGACAGATAGTTTTGCTTTGTGGAGAATCTGGTTGCGGTAAAACAACACTTACCCGATTGATTAATGGATTGACACCAGAATACTATGAGGGAAAACTGGATGGGATTGTATTGGTAAACGGAAAGGAAACAACTAAAACACCGCTGTACGAGCTTTCAAAGGTGGTCGGTTCTGTATTTCAGAATCCACGCTCCCAGTTCTTTAATGTGGATACTACTGGGGAAATTGCTTTTGGATGTGAGAACATCGGATTACCAAAGGAAGAGATATATAGGCGGATTGGGCAGGTTACTGGAGAATTGAGAATACAAAAGTTGCTTGACCGTAGCTTGTTCGCCCTTTCTGGCGGCGAAAAGCAGAAAATAGCGTGTGCATCTGTTTCTGCTATGGAGCCGGAAATTTTCGTGCTGGATGAACCGTCCTCGAATCTTGATGTGGCTACGATTGCTGATTTGAAGCACATTGTTGCAAAATGGAAATCGATGGGCAAGACGGTTATTATTGCAGAACATAGGCTTTATTATTTGATGGATATTGCAGACCGGGTGATTTACTTAAAAAATGGCCGGATTGAAAAGGATATGTCTGCCACTGCATTTGCACAATTTAGTGAAGAGCAGCTTCGGACGATGGGGCTCCGTTCTCTTCATCCAGCTCGCTTTAGCAACATACCGAATGTGGTTATAGGAGGTAGTTGCATTGAAGTTAAAGATTTTTTGTTCTCATATGGAAAGATAGAAGCAATGAATATACCGAAAATGTCCGTTCCGCAAGGAGCGATTGTAGGAATTCTTGGAGATAATGGAGCAGGAAAGACCACATTTGCAAAATGTTTGTGTGGATTGGAGAAATCGGCAAAAGGTACGCTGCAAATCGGAAAAGAAACTTTGGGAGCAAAGCAGCGAATCAAAAAGTGTTATATGGTCATGCAGGATGTAAATCATCAGCTTTTTACGGAAAGCGTGTCTGATGAAATTATGCTCAGTATGCAAGGGCAGGACGAACAGACCGATAAAAACCAAACGGAGGAAATACTTAGCAGTTTGAATCTATTAGAGTATAAAGAACTGCATCCGATGTCATTATCCGGTGGTCAAAAGCAACGGGTAGCAATAGGAAGTGCAATTGCATCGGACAAAGAAATTTTGGTATTTGACGAGCCGACTAGTGGTCTGGACTATCATCATATGCTGGAAGTTGCTGACAATTTGCAAAGGCTTAGCGATATGGGGAAAACATTGTTTATTATAACTCATGATCCGGAATTGATTGCAAAATGTTGTAATTACTTTGTGTTTATTGAGCATGGCAAAACGGTATGGAGTGGCAGATGGACAGAGGATAATAAAAAATGTATTGCAGAGTTTTTTTCTTTCGCAAATTAAGTCTAAGTGTGAAATAGAATGAAAAATAATTTCTTAGAATGGCCTTAAAATGTATTCGGACACCCAATAAGGGAGGAAATACATTTTAAGGCAGAAGATTGGATATTGATACACTGCCTTTGAGAGAGAAGGCTATAGCATTAAAGTTATTAGATTTACTTCCAGATATTTCTTCAAAAATTGTACTTTTAGCGCCTGCTACTAATAGAGGTATGTTTAGAAATTATATTAGTATTTTTGGTAAACATATTTCTTCATATAATTTATCGGATATTTATTTCTCGAATCGATTAAACAAAAGTGTTATTCAGAACTACGAAGAATAATTTGCCAAAGGCTCTTTTAAGCTATCTATCCAATTGTTAAAACCATTTATATTACCATATTTGCCGAATGATAAAAAAATAATAATTATTGGTAGTTTTGCGGATAGGGGGATTATATTAAATGACTTGGTTAAAATGGGAAATGATTTAGGGGCAACAACTGTAATTTTTCCAAATATATGTCATGCAATGATGTTAGATCCTGATTGGATTATTGTAGCAGAAACTATTCTGGGGGTTATTCAAAACAAAAAACAAGAGGTTGAAAAATATAGAATATGTAAAAGAGAAAATGATCAGAAGTCAAGTTTGGATTAAAAAAGTGGTGGAAATCGTTCACGTTGAAATGTAAGTAAATGTATAGTTGCTAATTAGTTAAAAAGTCTTCTGCGTTCCTGACGCTATTTTCTGTGAACTCAAACGAACGATGGTAGTTCGACTTGGATAAATGAACGGTGGCAATGAAGGGCTGATTGAGTTTTTTAAATACATATGATCCAGGATACATAGCTAGATTTATGCCTAATTATTATACAGCTTAAACAATGGGAGGATGAAGTCCCAACTGGTTGTTGGGTATTGAATAGTCTACACTTATATGTTTGGAGGATTTAAATGCACCTATATGAGTCAGGAGAAGATTATTTAGAAGCCGTGTTAATACTTCAAAAGAAAATGGGAGAGGTACGTTCGGTAGATGTCGCCTGTTATGTAGGAGTTTCAAAGCCTAGCGTATGCCATGCAGTTAATGTCTTATGTGACGGCGGTTTTCTTACAAAGGACGATAAGCACTTTATTTCTTTAACAGAGGAGGGGGGAAAGGTTGCGGAGAAAATTTATGAGCGACATAAATTTTTTAAGGAGCAACTTATATCTGCTGGAGTAAGCCCTAATATAGCGGAAACGGAGGCTTGCCGTATTGAACACTGCATCAGTGACGAATCTTTCCTTAAACTAAAGGAACATCAAGAAAAAGGCAAAGGATGGTTGTAAGAAGACATATATTAAAATATAGAATCTTTTCTTGTGATTTTCTATTTATCATTTTGCGTTTCATATGTAGGAAAAGTATGTAATAAATAGAAAAGAAAAAGGAGAGATTTTATATAATAAAATAAATCAGAATTGCAATCGACCATGGAAACAGAAATATCAAAACGGTTCATACAGTATTTACGACTGGAATCAGTGAAAGCGATATTAGCACAGGCAGGGGAATTGATTATCTGGAGTATAACGGAAAGTTTTACGTGCCGAGTAACAGGAGAATCCCATATCAGAGAGATAAGACTGCCGATCAAAGATTTTTCTTATTGACACTTTTAGGAATAGCAAAGGAACTGGAATTAAACCCGAATATCGAAAAAGGTGATTTAATCCAAGTTCAAATGCCAATAGGACTGCCGCCGAAGCATTTTGCGGAACTCTATGATAAATATGAGACGTTTTTCCGGGGAACTGGAGAAATGCTTCAATTTAATTATAAGCAAAAAGAATATCATGTAACTATCACAGATGTTAGGGCATTTCCCCAGGATTATGCGGCGATTATGTTGCAGCACCGGGAGATACGTTCTTACCCTAAAGTAGTAGGTGTGGACATTGGCGGATTTACAACAGATTATCTGATGTTCCGTTCCGGAATTGAGGATATGGAGATCTGCGACTCTATGGAAACGGGAATCATTAGTCTTTACAACCGGATTACAGCTCGGATGCATGCGGATTATGATGTGTTGCTAGAAGAAGCGGATATTGACAGTATTATACAAGGAAAAAAGGGATTCTATGAGGAGAAAGTAGTTCGTGCAGTACTGCAAGAAGCGAATCAATGTGCTTTATGATCAGGTTTACGAAAAAGAAGAAAATAATAATATCATGATCCGGATTATGAGTAATATATTGGAATCCCGTAACAGCGAGAGCAGAGAACACATCCTGCATATTAAAACAGCAACGGAGATGATGCTGAGACAACTGGTAAAAGTAACAGATGCTTATCCTTTGACAGAGGCAGATATTGCTTTGATTACAACTGCTTCTTCCCTTCATGATATTGGTAAGATTCGTATTCCGGAAGAAATATTGAATAAACCAGGCAGACTTACCGATGAAGAATTTAAGATTATGAAAACCAATAGTGAGCTTGGCGCGGCTATAATTAAGGACATGGATTTTCCACAAGATCATCCACTGGTACATACCGCATGGGAAATTTGCAGGTGGCATCATGAAAGATGAGATGGAAAGGGCTATCCGGATGGATTGAAAGGTGAAGAAATACCAATCTCCGCACAGGTGGTATCGATTGTTGATGTTTATGATGCACTTACAAGTGAAAGATGCTATAAGAAAGCTTTTGATCATGATACAGCGATTCAAATGATCCTGGACGGACAATGTGGACAATTTAATCCCATGCCGATTTTGTGCGCTTCTTCCGGTGTGGTTTCTCCCACCGCAAAGGATTGTATCAAGTGCCGCCCTAAATGTGTGCCGCGATCTCCGGCAGCTTCCCGCGTCCATGCAAACTCAATATCGGCGGTTTCCAGCCCGCAGCCGAAAGAGGACGCAAGCAGCTTCCCGTCTGTCTTTTCGGGATTTAAGATATAGTCTATCGCAGCCTTTAAGGTTGATTTAATAGGGTGCGTCTTTGTAACCGCCATATCTCGTCCACCGCCTTTTTAATGTCCTCTATATCCTGCCTGTAAACCGTCCCCGTCGCATTGGCGCGTTTTGCAATTTGGTTGATGTTCCGGCTCACCGCTTGCAGTTCCCGGATATATGCTTTTGTGTCGCTTCGGTCAACGACAAGAATATACCCGTCTATCGCCATTTTACGGAAGTATGCCCCATACTGCTTTATGGGAAGCTGCTTCATCTTCTCGTCGATCAGCCGCTTTTCTTCTTCCGTAACGTAAAACTTCATCTGTATATTTCTCTTTCGGTTTTCCATTTCCGCACCGCCTTTCGGTATAAGGGTTTGGGATTATCCCAACAAGCATTTTCCGCAAACGGGTACTCGTTTGCTGTGCTTGCTATCTACTCCATACCCCCACCGAAAGGCGGTATTTGTTGCGCGTTCCTTTGATTTTGGACGCAAAAAAAGATTGCAGCCGCCATGCGCTGCAATCTCCCGATTTCTCATATTGTGAGGTTAATCCTCTGCTTTTTCGACTTCCGTTATCTCCCTTGCTGTTGCGGTTACAATCCGTATGCCTTTATCGCTCATACCGTCCAGCAGCGCGTCAAGCTGCCGCCGCCCGGTGGATTTCTCCGCATTGCTGTTCGGGAAGAAAAATTGATCTACCGAAATATGATACCGGGTTACAAGGTCATAGAATACCTGTAAACTCGGCTGTTGTCCCTTGTTCTCGATATTCGCAAGGTAGCGCGGGGAAATATATAACTCGTCGCTTACCTTTTTGCGGCTCTCGCCGTATTCATTTCTCGCGGCTTTTATAGCTGCCCCGAAAGCCTTAAAGTCGTACAATGGTACGGGTCTTTTTGCCATTTTCATTCACCCTGTTACATTTTACAGTTCACCTTTCTTTTTGGATATGTCCACACAATTCATATCATTAGGTTAAATACTTCCTGTTGTGTATTGACAGTAGACTGATTTTCTGATAAAATAAAATTTATGTAAAAGGAGGCGGCGTTTATGTTGCATAGCATGCGTATTAGATAAGCATTGAAAAAAAGGATTTTCCCATTTTCAACATGGGCTTTTTTGTCATGCTTATTTTGCGGATGCTATACAAAAAACTAACGACGTATAGATATAGTATAGACATAGTGCAAGCTATGCCTTAGTTTTGTTGTACTGCTCTGTGCATTATAAATGCAGGTCAATGCTCATGTTGAGGATTGACCTGCATTTTTTTGTGTAAAAAGGACGAGTGAAATATAATGCTTAAAAAATATTGGATAAAATGTCCGATTTGTAACGGAAAGACGAGAGTTCAAGTATTTCATAATACTGTATTAAAAGATTTTCCTCTTTTCTGCCCTAAATGCAAATTGACGCATATCATTGATGTAGAAAAATTAGAGATTGTAATCAAAAATACAGAAAAACAAACTTTTATTATTTAGAAGAAAGGATATAAAAATGAAACGTTTACCTAAATATACGCCTGCGGAAGTACGGAATGATCCATACGGATTTACTTACAAAGAAATGTCGGAAGTTATTGGCGAGAATGAAGCAAAAGCCTTATATGAAGAATTATATAAGCAATTACCACGCAAAAAAAATCTATCAATGTTGGTAAAAAATATTTGCAAAAGCAGTGATACTGAAAAGTATGTTTACGAACTGAAAGACAACAAATACATTGAAACGGTTTTTATCAAGCGGCGAGATGGTGGAACTGTTTGCGTGAGCACACAAGTCGGTTGTCCTGTTGGTTGTATTTTTTGTGAGTCCGGGCGAAATGGCTTTGTTCGTAATCTAACATCGTCAGAAATCGTACAACAGATTATATTGTTGCGTCGAAAAGTAAACCGTATCGTTTTTATGGGTATGGGAGAGCCTTTATTCAATTATGACAACTTGATAAAAGCAATCCATATTCTCCGAGATAGATATGGGCTCAACTTTCCAACCGACGGCATTACCATATCAACAGTTGGTCCGGTCGATCAATTAAAAAAATTGCGCGAGGAACATCTTAAAATTCAGTTGACAATATCTTTACACGCAGCAACACAATCTGCAAGAAATCGTATTATTCCTCACATGCGCATATATGCTATTGAAGATGTTGTTAAGCAAGCCTTATCCTATTCTGAAAGGCATAATCGCAAAATTGTCTTTGCGTATTTGCTTTTACCGGGTATAAATGACCGGCCCTCAGATGTAAGACAACTTGCAAAATGGTTTCGGGGCAAAAAAGTTATGATTAACGTGTTACAATACAACCCAACAAGCAATTCAAGAATTAAAGCACCACAGAAACGGGAAATAGTTGCATTCAAACATCAATTAGAGCAAGCAGGACTTGAAGTTACTATGAGAGTTTCTCATGGCAGAGAGATTAACGCGGCTTGTGGACAGTTAGCTAACACATATAATAAATTCAAAAAAAAATGATTAAAAGTGCCAGACGCATAGACGCAGAGCCGATAACGCATTAGGTCAAAAAACCTATGTGTTATCGGCTTTTTTATTTAATATTGCGCAAAAGCCGCTGTTCCCTATTATAGAATGGATTGCGGGTAGTGTATTAAAGTCGCCCTTTTTTAAGGATACGGCGGTATCGGGGAGGTATCGCCGTGTCCATTTTTATTTACTGTAACCCGCCTAATGCTTTGCGGTCAAAAAAAGCTATGCTCCGCAATCCTTTCAAATCTCATTTTATACGACTTATGCAAGCTGTTAGGCTAACTTGTGGAACATATGCCGAACCTTATCTATACGGCTATTCGGGCGGCGGGGTTGGCAAATAAGTTTACCAGTAGCTGGCTGGTATCCTTTTAACTCTGTCAAGCAGACTCCCTGCCCATTTGTGAAATAAGTTAAATCGTTCCTGTATTCT
>NZ_WQQB01000010.1:0-23040 GCF_018785565.1 Blautia sp. MCC283
GTGAGAAGCCTGATTTTCAGGCTTGCCACCCTTGCATATCATAGAAGAATCTTATTTACAGACTTTTTCTCACAGTCTCGGCACTTTTGTCTCGAGATTTTGCATTGTCTTGTTGCTTTTTTAGAAATTAAGAAAGTTCTGCCACATTCTTGTAGCCCAGATGGAATTAATCATCAATGCCGTATTTGTTTTCCAGCGCTTCTTCGGCTAATTCCAGTTCATCTTCCAGTTTTTCAATCGCGCGTTCTCTCGCTTTGTATATCTCGAAGCTAATCTCTTTCATCTGGTAAGCATACTCAAATTCATCATCAAGTTTATCCAGTTCGCCATCAACTGCGTCTACCTGTTTTTTCAAAGCGTAGAATTGTTCGTGATTCTCAGATGCATTTGTAGATGTTTTTGCATTGTTTACACTTTTTGTTATATTACGGATATCGTTTTCATAAGAAGAGAAATCATAATCCTTTTCGTTCGCATTCTCTACTGCGTTTTCTGTGTTACTGATATTATCATCATTGTCATCTGTATTTGATGTTACAACTTCCTGTGTCTTAATTTCTATATCTTCTGCTGCTCCATTATTGAATGAAGTGCATCCTGTAAAAGTAAATATTAATGTGAGAGATAATAAAACTACTAATATTTTTTTCATAACGTGTTCTCCTTCCGTCTCTTGGCTGTTTTGTTTTTGCTGTTATATGTATCATATAGGGGGAAGATTAAAAAAAGATTAAAACAAATAGTAATTTCAAAAAATGAAAAAAAGGACTCTAGCACACGAAAATGATTGGTATTATAATAATTACATTATGAGATTACTGATTGTAGAAGACGAGAATGATTTAAGAAACATTGTCAAAAAAAGGCTTGTCAAGGAACATTACAGTGTAGATGCCTGTGGGGATGGTCTGGAAGCGATGGATTATATCGATATGACTTCCTACGATGGTATTATTCTTGATATCATGTTGCCGGGAAAGGACGGATATGAAATCTTAAGAGAATTAAGGCAACGAGAAGATGATACACCGGTTCTGTTACTGACAGCAAAAGACAGCATTGAAGACCGTGTCAAAGGACTGGATCTTGGTGCCGATGATTACCTGATCAAACCATTTGCATTTGAAGAACTGCTTGCAAGAATCCGTGTCATGATGCGTAGAAAGCCACAATTTACATCCAATCAACTAAAAATATCAGATCTTATTCTGGATCGTGACACAAGAAAGGTAACAAGAGCCGGAAATGAAATTGATCTTTCTGCAAAAGAATTTATGGTTCTGGAATGTCTTATGCGCAACAAAAATATCGTAATGACAAGACAGCAGATTGAACAGAATGCGTGGGACTTTGATTTTGAAGGTGGTTCCAATGTGATCGACGTATACATTCGCTATTTGCGAAAAAAAATCGATGCACAATATGAACAAAAACTCATCCACACTGTTCGCGGTGTCGGATATGTAATGAAGGAAAACGAATGAAACAGCTGACGATCAAGAAAAAAATTACGCTATGGTACACCGGAATCATTGCCGTAGTTCTTGGGACTATTTTAGTTCTCGTCCTTCTTTTTGTGGATAAGGTTGGAATTTCTGCGACAGAAGAAGAAATCAGTGCCGCAGTGACTGGTTTCTCTTCAAATATTAATTTTCAGGATGATTCCTTTTATCTTGACGGCGATACCGAATTTTACGATGACGGTATTATGTTTTGTATTTATGACAAAAACGGACGCTTACTTTATGGAACGATTCCAACCCAATTTCCAGAAGAAACTATCCTCAAGTCGAATACACCGCGAATGATAACCGGATCAAATCGAAAATGGATGATATATGACAGCGTTTACACTTACGGTGATGATGAGGAAATGTGGGTACGAGGAATTACCTCCGTACATTCTATAGAACTTTTCATGCAGACATCCGAGAAAATGCTGTTGATTGTATTCCCATTACTCATTATTCTGATCGGAGCCATCGGATATTTTATGATCAAGCGTGCATTGAGACAGGTGGATCTTATCTGCGATGAAGTTGAAAACATCAGCAATGGAAAAGATCTTTCCAAACGATTGTCTCTGCCAAAAGCAAAAGATGAATTATACGAATTGTCGGAGAAATTTAACGGAATGTTCGAGCGCTTGGAATTTTCGTTTGAGAAGGAACGTCAATTCACATCAGACGTATCTCATGAACTGCGGACTCCCGTTGCTGTTATCATTTCCCAGTGTGAGTACTTATTGGAAAATGAAAACTTATCTGCGGAAGATAAGGAAGAGATTGCAGTCATCTTAAGGCAGGCAAAACGAATGTCAAAGCTGACAAGCGAAATGTTAATGATCGCCAGAAACGAACAGGATGAGCAGCATCTGATGGAAAAACTGGATTTTGGATTATTAAGCGAACTTGTAATAGAAGAACTGCAGACAAAAGCACAGGAAAAAAATATCGAGATCACCCTGCAAAAGCAGGATGACTTATTTATGAACGGCGACCAGACATTGATTTTGCGTATGATGATAAATTTAATAACCAATGCCATCAATTACGGAAAAATAAATGGACATATCCATGTTATCCTGAAGGTCGAAAATGACCAGATTGTCGGTGAAGTAAAAGATGATGGTATTGGAATAAGTGAGGAACACCTGGACAGAATTTGGGAGCGTTTCTATCGCATAGACAAAAGCCGTTCCAGAGAAAATGGCGGTACCGGACTCGGCCTTTCTATGGTGCGCTGGATTGTAAATCTCCACAATGGAACCATTCACGTCGAAAGTATCGAAGGTATCGGAACGAGTTTTATTTTCCGATTTCCGAAAATATAAGGAGTTATCACTGTATATCCATCATGTAGAATGGTCGCTTTTTGATTTTCTATTCCCGTTCGTGTTATGAATAGGTTCTTTATATTTGGATTCGTGCATTACATAAAAATACGCATATACATTTTGTAATAGTAATAGGGAATAACCGCCAAAAGTCTGCTTGCAAAGCTGTATTGTTGAATGTGCAGATTTATACTAAGGCTGAATTTCGATATCTAATGGGGTGTCACTGGGGACAGTAAAAAAGCCATAAACACCGTCCCCATTATAGACTGTAACGAATATGCATATCTTCCCAATCCATGAACAATACGTAAAATACTTTTCCGTATTGCGGACTCTCTACAATTCTTCCATGATCAAGCACAGAAAAATAAGTTCCGTTAGCTTTTCGAAGATGGAAGTGAATATAGTCATTTTCATTACCACTGTCAATCTGTTCCCAGATACTTGCTTCTATCTGTTGCTGTTCATGTTTGTGAGCACCTGACCGAAGACCTTTCCTGTAGGCCATGCGGACTGGATACCAGATGTTATCGTATGAAGGGAAAATATCTGCGCTGGTACAATGTAGATTTGCAGGAGACTATGAAGATAAGGTAGCAGTTTCTCCCGGAAACAGGTCCAATCTATCAGATTGCAAAGTCTGCAATGGATGATTCCTACGTGGACGATCCACACACATGCAGGGTGGAGTCTGTTATTTACGAGCATGCGACCCATTTCGTTTTTCCGGAGAGTATGCTCGAAACAATTATTGAGACAGATAGATTATCGGAAGTTGTATTTTGAAAGAAGGTCTTTGTGAAAGACTTATAAAATGAGAATGTATCTGCTAAGTGGAAACTGAATACAAGGGAAAATAAAAAATCTAAACAGCAGACTTGACAAATTCCTGTAATGAGTTAAAATATAACAGTGCTATATAGCACTGTTATATTTTTGAAAAGAACTTTAGAGGATACGAAAAGAATGTCAACAAAAGCAGAAGATACACAAAAAAATATATTAAATACAGCCAGAAAACATTTCCTGAAAGATGGTCTGACCGGAGCATCTTTAAGAAACATTGTAAAAGATGCAGGACTTACTACTGGTGCATTTTACAAGTATTATCCGACGAAAGAGGCGCTTTTTGATGCGCTGACGGATCCCTATATGGAACACATTTATCAGATATATGATCAGATCGTTGAGGAATTTGAAAAGCTTTCTGCCAGTGATCAGACAAGGAATATGTCGGATACATCCAGTGATGGGATGGAGCAGATGGTTGATTATATCTATGATCATTATGATAATTTCAGATTATTGTTGAAATGCGGAGACAGTGGAAAATTTGAACTATTCATACACAATATGGTAGAGCGGGAAATGAAGTCCAGCCTGAAATATATGGAAAAGATGAAAGAGAACGGTGTGAAAATACCGATTGTAGAGGAAAGCCTTATGCATATGATCTATACGGGATTTTTTTCATCAGTATTTCAGATCATTGAGCATGATATAGATAGAGAGACTGCAAAGAAAAATGTGCATCAGCTGAAAGAATTCAATACAGGTGGCTGGGAACGATTGTGGAATATTGAGTTTCCGGTATAACTGATGTAAGAATCCGGAATAGAATGTATGTGTTGCATGTTCTGGATTTCTGAACGAGAATCCGACAGGATAATAATATCAGGTGGCTGGTGCCAATAGGCCGCCTGTTTTATTATATATAAGTTAGATAGAACTAACAAAAATAACAATAAAACGAAAGTAAGGAGTGAATGGATATGAAAGAAAAAAAGAAGTCGGCAGTCAGCTGGATCCTGACATGGGCCGGACAAAAAAGAATTGCCTATGTATGGAGTGTGTTACTTGCAATAGGAAATGTGATTTTTAAGATTTTGCCGTATTTTATTATTGCAGATGTAGTAAAGCTGTTTTTAAATGGTGAAAAGGAGTTTAAAACATATCTTGCAAAAGCGGTTCTGATTGCATTGTCGTTTATCATTGCAGAATTGCTTCATTCACTCTCGACAGCATTGTCGCATAAAGCGACGTTTGCAGTACTCGCAAATATAAGAAAATCCTGCTGTGACAAACTGGTACGGGTACCTCTTGGTTATGTAAAGGATACATCCTCCGGCACATTTAAGAATATCATGGTGGAAAGAATCGACAGTATCGAGACAACACTGGCGCATATTGTCCCGGAATTCACGTCCAATCTGCTGGCGCCGGTTGTGATTTTAATTTATTTCTTTCTGACAGACTGGAGACTGGCACTTTGGTCTTTGGTTCCAGTTATCGTTGGACTTTTCTCTTATTTTGGAATGATGCTGGATTATAAGCCAAGTTTTGAAAGAACAGTTCAGACAACAAAAGATCTGAATGATGCGGCAGTGGAATATATTGACGGAATTGAAGTAATCAAGGCATTTGGAAAGACAGAAAGTTCTTATGCCAAATTTACAAAGGCGGCTTTTGAATATGCGGATTCCTTTATTTCCTGGATGAAACGGTGCTCGATTTTTCATGGACTGATGATGGTGGTCACACCTTATACGCTTCTTACGGTATTGCCGTTGGGGGCACATTATGTAGCGAATGGAACACTTGCGGTTCCTGATTTTGTCATCTGTATTATTTTATCACTTGGAATCGTTGGACCGTTGATTACAGTGGGATCTTACACAGATGATCTTGGAAAAATTGGAGTAATCGTCGGTGAAGTGGCGGGAATTCTGGAACAGCCGGAGCTTGAACGTCCGGAGAAAAGTGAAAGAGCTCCCAAAGATAATTCCGTTACGCTTGAAAAAGTCAGATTTGGTTATCACGACAAAGAGATTCTGCATGGAGTAACTATGGAGCTGAAAGCAGGAACGGTAAATGCAATCGTAGGACCTTCCGGAAGCGGCAAGTCGACCATCGCAAAGCTGATTGCGTCCTTGTGGGATGTGGATTCCGGAAGTATTAAAATCGGTGGAGTTGATGTCAAAGAAATGTCGCTTGCAGATTTTAATCGGAAAATTGCATATGTTGCACAGGATAATTATCTGTTCAATGAAACGGTACGTGAAAATATCAGACAGGGAAATCCGGAGGCTACAGATGAACAGATCATCGAGGTGACAAAGAAAAGCGGATGCTATGAATTTATCATGCAGCTTGAGAACGGATTTGATACGGTTGTAGGGGGTGCAGGAGGACATCTGTCAGGAGGCGAGAGACAGCGTATCTCGATTGCAAGAGCGATGCTGAAGGATGCTCCGATCGTGATCCTTGATGAGGCAACTGCTTACACGGATCCGGAAAACGAGGCGATTCTGCAGAATTCTATCGCAAAACTGGTAGCAGGGAATACACTGATCGTAATTGCACACAGGCTATCTACCATTAAGGACAGTGATCAGATTTTTGTCGTAAATGATGGAAATGTAACAGCACATGGCACACATGAGGAACTACTGGTGTCATGCCCGCTTTATAAGGAAATGTGGGATGCCCATATTTCTGTAAAAGATACGGTGAAGGAGGGAGAATGATATGTTTGGAATTCTGGCAAAATTCTTTCGTTTTTCAGGCAGGGAAAATGGTAATAAATTTAAACTGTCGATAGTGATCGGACTCGTAGAGGCGCTTGCTTCAGCAATGAAGATACCGGCTATTATGTACATATTGATCGGTTTGCTGAGTGGAAAACCAATAGGAAAATATATTGGTGGTTCAATTGCGATCATGGTGATTGCAATTGTAGTTGATGTCATCTGTAAGAGATACTCTACAGTGCTTCAGACAGAAGGCGGATATAATGCGAGTGCTTTTATGAGAATCAAGATTGCAGAGCATCTGCGTTATCTGCCGATGGGATATTTTAATGCCAACAGCATCGGGGAAATTTCTTCTATTACGACGAATACAATGGAAATACTTGGCGATGTAGCTGCGAGAGTGGTTATGCTGACCATGCAGGGAATTCTGGAAACATCCATGATCATTCTTATGCTGTTTCTTTTTGACTGGAGAATCGGACTGACAGCTGCAGCAGGAGTGCTTATTTTCTTTGGTGTAAATGCTGTGATGCAGAATACAGGGAAAAACGATTCAGAGCAAAAAGTGGTATGTGATACAGAGCTTGTAAATCAGATCATGGAGTATCTGCAGGGAATATCAGAAGTAAAATCATACAACCTGCTTGGAAAACAGGCAAAAAGATTAAATGATGCAAATGAAGCATGCAAAAAGATTAATACAAAGATGGAGATGTTGTTTGTCCCTTATCATTTTCTGCAAAGCGTCATAACAAAAATCACAGGTGCGGTAATCGTAGCATGCAGTGCATATTTTTATATTAATGGAACTATGAGTGCGGTCTATGCAATTGGTATGACAATCTCAGCATTTATGCTTTATGCCAGTCTGGAATGTGCAGGGAATTATTCATCTCTTTTACATGTGGTAAGCGTATGTGTAGATAAAGCAAATGCAATATTGGAGCTGGATACCATGGATATCGACGGTAAAGAAATACAGCCGGAAAATTACGATATCAGACTTTCTAACGTTTCATTTTCCTATGACAAACGGAAGATTATTGATGATGTATCACTTTCTATCCCACAGAAAACGACGACAGCAATTGTTGGACCGTCTGGTGGAGGAAAATCAACACTTTGCAATCTGATTGCCAGATTCTGGGATGTGGATTTAGGGGAAGTGACACTTGGAGGCGTGAATGTAAAAGACTATAGTATGAACAGTCTGATGCGTAATTTTTCATTTGTATTTCAGTCTGTGTATTTGTTTGCAGATACCATTGAGAATAATATTAAATTCGGACGTCAGGATGCAAGCCATGAGGAAGTGATGGAAGCGGCGAAGAAAGCATGTTGTCATGATTTCATCAGCAAACTTCCGAATGGATATGACACAGTGATCGGAGAAGGAGGAGCCACACTTTCCGGTGGTGAGAAGCAGCGTATTTCGATAGCCAGAGCGATTATGAAGGATGCGCCAATCGTCATATTGGATGAAGCAACGGCAAATGTTGATCCGGAGAATGAAAAGGAGCTGATGGATGCAGTAGATGCACTTACAAAGGAAAAAACGATTATTATGATTGCCCACAGATTAAAAACAGTCAGACATGCAGACCAGATTGTGGTTGTTGAAAAAGGAAGAATTGCACAGCAGGGAACACATGAGCAATTAATGAAACAGGAAGGTATTTATAAGAGATTTGTGGATGCAAGGCAGCAGGCGGTAAGTTGGAAACTGGTGCACTGAGAAATAATCCACAGTTGGTGAATATCCAAATTGAATTGTCTGAAAGAGATTTAATTTAAGTTTCGCTAAGTTTCACTTATATAGGCAGAATGAGGGATATTCAATAAAGTAATATGAAAAAAGCACTGAAAACCGTTGGATTGATATGCTCCCCATATGGTAGACAATGGAAATATCCCAAAATCTATCATATGAGGAGCATATTTTTATGGCTAGGAAACAGTATAGTAAGGAGTTGAAACTTGAGCTCGTAAAGAAACACCTTCCAACAAAAGAACATAAAGGGCTAAATGTGGAAATTAGTTTTTCATTTTACGGCTCACAAAATCTTCACAAAAAATTAGCACTCACCTCTTGTTATCGTGGCGTGGTTTTTATCTCAGTTCATCAAGCTTCGTAAAGGGCTATTTTAAAGGATTTTACAGAGAGTTATGATTTATCAGGAACCGTCAGAAACCGACAAAGATCAAAAAAATGGTGTCAAAATTGGTGTCAGGAAAAATCAGAAATAGATATTCTATGAATATAGAAATAGATCAGATTTTGCTTGATTAAAATAAACTGCTGATACTCTGGATTGTCAATTCCGAAGCCGCTCTGCGGTGCGCTAGCAGAATTGATAAGCAAGAGAGAAGCGGTATGATACATGGAGCAAAATTATATAAAATAAAAGCCTTCGATGATTGCTCACCAAAGGCTTTATATTTTTTTATTGTTCAAGAGGTATAAAATGTTTAATTACTTCTTAACAGCCCCACATTTGCACTTGTAAATTACTTTCTCAGGACTATCAACAACTGTCTCAGTATAGGCTTTCTTATCAACTACCCAAGTTCTCTCACCTTCGTAATGTCCCTCCTCAGGTACATCCTTATAAGTAGCATCGATATGCTTAACCTCAACACTAGCCTTACTATTCTCGGCTACATGAGCATTGAACTCATCCTCAGACTCAAAAGTAGCACCGCAAGAACAAGTAAACACATAAACATCCGGAAGTGTCTCATCCCATGCTTCCTGAGCTGGAGTATCAATTACTGTTTTGTAAACTGCTGGTCTCTGCTCTACATGAGAAATGTTATGTTCTGGACACTCGGCATCAGCCTTTGCAATAGCATCCATCTGAGAATATCCTTCATTAAAATATTTTTCTGCTAATTCATTATTCTTATTAATGTAAGTTCGTCTATGAGCTATAATAGCATCATCATCAGGTGCCTCAAAATGGTCTGGACAACCAGTTCCCTCTGGTCCATCACAGATAATCCACCCCTGAGCAGGTGTAACAAGTTCCTGATGGCTTACCTCAGCCACTGCATCATGATGAACAACCTTGTTTACTTTAGAAGCAAGAACATGCTTAGAGTTCTCAGAAGCTACATGAGCCTCAGCCTCCTCGTTACTGCTAAACTCAGCACCACACACAGAGCAAACATAAGCATCATGTTCCGGTACATCTACAACCTTACTAGCAGGCTTATCTACTACCCACTTAGGTTCTACCCAATGACCTTTCTCTTTATGTTTCACCTTATGCGTTTTCGCAGGAATTACCACTTTTTTATAACTATGTACATGTTTGGTAACTTTAACGGTTACTGTATATGAAGCTTTATTGTAAACACTGTTTCCATTGGTATAAATTGTAATTTTTGCAGTTCCTGTCTTTTTACCAGTTACAACACCTTTGGAATTTACAGTCGCAACAGCATTATTAGATGATTTGAATTTCAGACCTGTCTTGGCTGACGCACCAAGTGAAGCTGTTTTTCCAACATTAACCGTAACGTTCTTAGCTGTAATTTTCTGATTACGTTTTATGATCTTTACAGAGATAGTCTTTTTAACAGTCTTGTAACCTTTCTTAGAAGCGGTCAAACAAACTTTTCCAGTTCCAACTTTTTTACCTTTCACATTTCCTTTTGAATCAACAGAAACGCAGGAATTTAAGGCTTTATAAGTGATTTTTGCTCCTTTTGTTGCTGTAACTTTAATCTTTTTAACTGATCCAACATAAACAGAGCCGCAGGATGCTTTTACAGAAACATTCTTTGTTGCGGCAAACGTATTAATTGGGGCAAGCACAATTAATAAAACAGCTAATAAAATAGGTAAAATACATTTAGTTTTTTTCATTTTCAATACCTCCTATCTTTAATATTTCCCTCTTGTTCAATAAAAAGAATAGGTATTGATATTCAGTTTTAAAGGTACGGGAACATCTTGTACATGGATGTTCGATAAAAACTTCTTATCGTTTTTATTATATCGCTTTGCTACGGAATTTCAAGAGCTTACATTTTATAAGCGATGTGATATAATTATACTTCACTTCCATTTTGGAATCAAAATCTAAACGGATTCATTTATCATTTTCCCAAAAGAATGTAAGGGGAATTTTGATGGATCGGGTCAATCAGCGTACCAATCATTTGCTGGGCGAAAATATAAGAAAGCTTCGATTGAAAAAGAATATAAGAAACAAGGACATGGTAACACAATTACAATTACATGGTATCGAGATTTCAACAGGGACATATAGTAAAGTAGAACTTGGCCTAAATAATCCTTCTGTTGACCTATTGATTGCACTTACGGATATTCTGGATTGTGATTTCAACGCATTTTTTAAGATTGAAAAAAAGTAGCTCCTACGTTTATCGCAGGAGTTTCAGATTGGAAATAAACCTGGTGTTGGGTATCATTGCCCAACACTATTTTTTTATTAATCGCAACGTTATCCTTTATACCAGTGAACTTTATGCTTAATTCTCAGTATGTCCATCGAATGTGTTGCACAAATATTACCCGATAAAATTAAACTTCCTATTTGATATGATAGGGAGTTTTTATATGCCCATTTCTGTCTCATCTTCAATTCCAAATTTTTCATACTGATAAGCAATAGCGAGATTGGTTGCTAATTCCACAAGTGCTTTCTGCTGTTTGGTTGTTAGCGTCAAGAATTGTTTCTGGGTATTTACTTGATCATCAACAATTGCGTCTGCGAGTAAAAGTTTGGAATCGGGGTGTAATCGAAATTTCTTTCTAGCTGAAACGCGTTCGATTCCTGAAACGATGTCTTCTTTAGCAGATCCAAAAAATTTTGATAACACTGTAAGATCAGTGTAGGGATCATCAATAAAATGGCTAATGGGTTGCTTACTGAAATAATTTTTCATGTTGTTTCGAACATTGCGTATATTCGTATTTGTTTTTTTTACTTCATTATATGTCTGTTGCATCTTTTTCCAAAAGGTCTCTCCCCTTTTGGGAAATACCATTTTCTTCTTCTTCATATTGAGAAAACTTATGCTGTAGGATTTTTGGGGGTTAACATACAGTGCGAGAATGTAATGATTTAATGCTCGTCTGTATTTTAGCGGGAACGAGTTTACAGCGTTTTTCCATTGTTTCCAGTAATACAAATTATCATTTCTATGCATTTTGACTCCTTATCGGGGTAAAAAGGATACTTTTTTTTACCCCGTATTAATGCTTTTTATTTTCTGATAAAATATGCTTGTAAACAAATTATAGCAGATTTTTCAAGAAAATGAAAGAAGGACAGTAAGGTGATACAGAGACTTAGAAAAGAGTTAATCTTGATTTGGAATAAGAAAAAACGAGAACAGGGGAAAGGGAGACCGCCCCCGAAAAGAAGTAAAGAAAAACGCACCTTGACAGTCGAATATTATGGAAGGAGAAAAAACGATGAACGTAGCTGGTGAGAGCATATTTATTGCTGCAAGAACTTTCACGGGAAAGAAACAGCAGGATTTGTATGCTTGTAAATTCCTTGATGAAGATGGCGAGGAATTTTTTACCTTGTTTACATCCGAAGAGCTTTTTGCAGAATTTGAAGGTGTGGCAAAACGCACCCCTGTAGTTCTGACTATGGAGCTGATTCCTGGAAAAACTTTTGTGAAATTGGTAAATGTTGAATTCCTCAGCAAATGATGGTGTTTCCCCCTCCACTATGAGGGGGAAGAAAGGATAAGAGTGAAGAAACAACACGAAAAAGATATTATTTTTGGATTCTCGTATTCAATTCTGGGAGCTTTGTTGGTAAGTCTCATTATACTGAGGGACAATCAAACTTTGACGTTTACTTCAGTACTTCCTTTATGTGTAATAGGATGCACTGTGTATTTGTTAAACGTGTTAGTGATATCTTTGGTAATTTATTTTATCGGGAATATTATGAAACGTATAGATCACGGGGTGTTGGAAGAATACTTCCGACTAATTGCACTAAAGATTTCTGCTAAACGAAGATCAAAAAATTCAGAAGTTATTGCACCTAGATTAAGATATTTCCTTTTTTCAGTTCTTGATAAGAATAAAGAATTTCTTAATCTGCCAATCGGGGAGAATGAATTATCCCTTACACTGGATGGGCTTGTATTCAGACAGAACTGCTCTTTTTACCGTTTTTCCATGATCTTGCCGGAGGATCTGGAACAGGATACAGAAACTCTTCGGCAACTGATCCAGTCTTATATTGAACAGGAATTAGCAACCTTCGGATGTTATGGTCTGCGTTCTGCATACGGAAATGATAAATATGGCAGTTGGTGGAGCATCTACTTGGATAAGATTGAGCCAAACGAAAAACTTCATCGGCTGAGTTTTGAGCTGTTATATATCAGCAATACATATTCAGCAATTTATCGAAAGCGGATTTTTGACAGAGAAAATACAGTGCCAAAGCAGGAAAAGACGGTGTATGATGACGAAATCCGATAACACTTTTTCATTTGCGGTCGGCTATGAAGCACAAGCGTTACAGCAGGGCGTCAAAGTCTGTGCAATGGTCAGGTTGGACAAAGTGCCACATTTGTTGCTTGTGGCTCCTAGCGGATCAGGTAAGACCTATCTTCTGGTGCTGATCTTACGACAGTTGAGTTGTAGAATCGGAACGCTAATTCTTGCTGATTTCAAGGGGATGGATTTTCGTTCTTTGGATGGATGCCGGAATTATTACAAGCATGAACGGGTCGCAGACGCATTGAAACTTGTTTTCGAGGAAATGCAAGCCAGAATGGAACAGCCACAGGATTTTTTTCCGCCGATTTATCTGGTGATTGATGAATGGAGCGGCTTTCTGGGCTTATATTCCAAGAAAGAACAGGATGAATATAAAAAAAAGCTTGCGTCTATTTTAATGCTCGGCCGTGGAATTTCGATCTTTGTAATCCTCGCCCTGCAACGTGCAGATGCCAATTATCTAACAGGCAGGGATAACTTCGGTAATGTTGTTGGGCTTGGCACACTCAGCCGGGAATCTGTCCAGATGGTATTTTCAGATTTTAAAGAACAGATCGCGCCAAAAGGTCGTGGACAAGGGTACCTCAAAACGGATGGCCGTCCGTTGAAAGAAATTGTGGTTCCCCACATCCGTGATTATCAACGCAGTTTACAGATAATAAAAACAGCTCTGGACAGACCTGCGACCGAATTAGAAAAATGATATGATGCGTGTCCGACTGTGTGGAATGCCGAAGGCATGAAGCACAGGGAGGACATGCGCCAGAAGGTTTCCGCCAAGTATTACCGGAAACCTCTGTTACTGATAATTTAACATAAAAAACCTTGGAAAATCAAGGTTTATAGCAGATAAATCCGTCACAGTGTGAATGTGACAGGCTTTGGAGGTGTGACAAATGGGTTTTGATCCGAATATGAAAGGAAGATCCTTTATCGCAGTTATCCATGTGAAAAATTTGGAGAACATGGGACTGACAGAAGAACAGATATTTGACCATGAATTTGTAGCTGAATTTGTGACTGAAAAATGGGACGAAAGTGCAAGGGAAAACATGAGAACTTGTGCTGTCGCTGTGTGCATGAGTGAACAGGGAACATATCATTTACATATGGCACTGTATACCAAGAATCCAACCACATTGAGAAACGTATCTTCGATATTAGGAAACAGTCATGTCGAACCGCAGTTAGGTGGAAAAAAGGCACTTGCAGATTATATGACCAAAACCGGAAAATACGAAGAAAAAGGTGAGAAAGTTTTTTATACTATCGGAATAGACAATGTGGAGGATGTGCAGGGAAAGCGTTCCGATCTGGAAATGATAGATGAACTCTTAGACAGAGGTTGGACACCTCAACAGATTTTTGACCAAAACATTAAATTTTACAGATTTGAAAAAATCGTGCGATCCGCTTTTGCAGACCGCAAAATTAAGAGTATGCCAAGAAGAAGGCCTGTTTATACGGAATACCACTTTGGTGATTCTAGGTCTGGGAAAACTTTTTGTTACAATGAACTCTGTGACAAGATTGGTGAAGATGAAATCTATTTATTCACGGATTTTGATAATCAATCTTCTGGTGGAATGGATAAATACCTTGACGCAGGTGCACCAAGGGCGGTGTTCATGGACGAATTTAAAGGAAAAGGCGTTAGTTATCAAAAGCTGTTGGTAATGATGAACGAGTATCCCAAGATGCAAACTCATGCCCGTTTTGAGAACACTTACAATTTATGGGACATTTTTGTAATTACGACAATTTTCGCACCCGAAGAGCTTTATCTGATTATGGTAGGAGAAACTGAGCGAAGGGTCGATACTTATGAACAGTTACGACGTAGGCTGAAAAAAATAGTTTACCACTTTAAAAATGATAATGGCGAATATATGACCTATACCATGAAGGGCAATGAGTATGTCGATCGGGAGGATATTATAGCTCGGATCAAAGGAAATATAGATCCTGACAGGTTCAGAAAAATTGAAACCCAGCCAGAACTTACCCATCCATTTGAGATACAATAAAAAGCCTTTCTAAAACGGGCAAAATCGCCCGGAAAATGTAAAAAGGAGATGTGCCATAATATAGGTGTAAAAAACAGCACCGATGGAAAGGGGGTGGTCATTATGGGGGCGCATATTAAAAGTAAAAAAGAGAAATTTGAAACACATATGAACCAAACAGGAGGAAATGAAAATGTGCGAAGCTAATAAGCTTGAGAAAAAAATGAAGAAAGGAATCCGCAAGATTATCAATACGATGCCATTTCCGGCTAACATGGATGCTGTACAGACATTTTTAAGCGGATATTCTGATCAGGTGGAAGAAATTGATTGTTATAGCAGTATTGGTACAGAGGGCATGGAAAGGGAAATTAATGTAAAATTCTTCAATGAGGATATGCTTTCTGTTTTTGCAGATAATAAGACGGAAAATATGGAAAGATATATAATTAATCTTGATGGTGCAGAGGATAGAAGCTTTTATTATACTAAAGATGGATCTCAGCCATGGATAGGGTAAATCAGGACGCAGACGATGAGATCATCGGTTTTGATCCAGATATAAAAATTAAACGGGGATATGTATATATGCCCTACGCTGTCCCAAGGATCAAACGGATTTTCAAAGAAGATTTTAATGTAGAGCTGATCTGGTGCAACTGTTATTATAAATGTGGCAGGTCTCCATTCTACAAACAGCGGTATCGTTTACAGGATATCGACACCGGAGAAGTTATATGCAAAAACCTTACTATGGATGATCTGCGTTGTTTTCTGGCTAGAAATGACTACCCATTATATGATGAGAAAAGTGCGGTGAATACTTCTAGGCCACAGCGCAACAGAGGTGCTGTCCGCTTTATGCAGGCAGTTGAAAGCATAAAACATTTATAAGCCGAGAACCATGTGGCGAAATGCAGTGAAGTGAAGTACAGTACAGTAATGTACGGCGAAGTGTCGTGTGGTATAAGGTATAGCAAAGTACAGTCTTGTGAAATATTGTAATGTAAAATGAAGTATAGTACAGGTGTGGTACTGTTAGTGTTGTTTAGTTCGGAATGTGTTGAAATTAAGTGGCGCATGATTAACAGTTGATAATTCTAAAGTCGAAAAGTAATTTTCAAATATGAACTTTTGCGCCAGAAAGACAAAACGGAGGGGCTTGTGCACACCCCTCCATCTTTCTTACCATTTTTTTTGAAAGGACAGAAGAAAATGAACAAAACAAGACTGCGGAAAACTGACCAGATCATAGCAGTTGACATTGAAAAACTTGCAGGGATGCTCTCATGTGGACGGGCTACAGCAAGGAAAATTGGGGAACAGGCCGGAGCCAGAATTGAAATCGGAAGAAGGGTCTTATACTCGGTGAATGCAGTAAAAAAATATCTGGAAACTTTGCAGGAATAGGCTCTTGTGCTTTATGGTAGGTGCTAATTATGGTATAATAAACCTGAGATTAAACCATGCCATGAAGTCAAAGCTGAGTAGCATTGTACGAAAGGAAGATTATCATGGCACAGAGCAGAAAAGACCCCAAAGGAAGAAAATTAAAAGAAGGTGAAAGCTGGAGATCCGATGGACGGTACAGTTACCGTTATACTGATCCTGCAAATGGAAAACGGCATACAGTTTATGCCCCAGACTTGCCAGAGTTACGGGAAAAAGAAAAGCTTATTAAGCGAGATTTGGAAGATAGAATCCTGACAGATACGGCTATTAAAAAAATGACCTTAAACCAGTTATTTGAGCGTTACATGGCCACAAGAGAGCTTGCAGATTCTACCAGAACAAATTATCTGCGGACATGGGAAAACCGTGTGAAATTTGAGATTGGGACATGCAGGGTAACACAACTGTTACCCTCCCACATAAAAGCGTATTATACATATCTCTCACAACAGGGATACGCCTTTTCAACAATAAAGTTTATTCATAATATGATTTATCCGGCGTTAGAAATGGCTGTCGATGATGATATCATCCGAAAAAATCCATCAAAAAGCTTTAGTACCGATTATGGGAAAGCTCCAAGAAAGCGAGAAGCCCTTACTGTATCACAGCAGGAAAAGTTTCTTGATTTTGTAAAAAAACATGTCGTATATAAAGCGCATTATCCGATGTTAGTAATTATGTTAGGGACAGGCCTGAGATGTGGTGAACTAATCGGTTTAACTTGGAGTGATATTGATACAAAATTAAAGACAGTAAGTGTGGATCATCAGCTTATATATAAAAATCTGGGTGAGGGATGCCAGTTTTATATAAGTACCCCGAAAACTTATGCAGGAATCCGCCGTATACCTATGACACAGGAAGTTCAGGATGCTTTTAAAGCACAAAGAGAATTGAACTTTATGCTTGTTAAAGATCGTAACTATGAGATAGATGGTTACAAAGGATTTATCTTTACAGCGAAGTCAGGCAGGCCGCTGATGCCGAATGCAGTTAATAACGTCCTTTATAATATCGTTGGGGCTTATAATCAACAGGAAAAAGCTAACGCCAAAAAAGAAGATCGTGATCCAGAGTTACTTCCTAAAATCTCAGCGCACATCATGAGACATACTGCTTGTACTCGTATGGCAGAGCAGAGAATGGACATAAAAGTGTTGCAATATGTTATGGGACACGCTCATATAGGTGTAACGATGGAAGTATATAATCACTTGGCAGGAATGGACAGGATAGAAAAAGAGATTGCCAGACTGGATGGATTGGTAATGAATGGCTGACACCAAAAAAATAAAAATTGGTGTCAAATTGGTGTCAAACCATTAAAAAGCAGAAAATAAATCAGAAATAACAAAACTCATAAATGCCGCAAACCATTGATTTTACTGGGCTTGCAGAAAATTTCACAGAGAGTTCACAAAATAATTAGCACTCACCTCTTGACAGTGCTAACAAATAGTGTTATATTTCTCCTAGAACAAGAAAAAAGCACAGCATTTCCGGTATGAGAATATTGGAAATGTTTTTCATAGAATAGGAGGGAAGCCTATGAACATCAGTAAGTTTACACAGAAATCCGTACAGGCTGTCCAGGATCTTGAGAAGGTTGCTTATGAATATGGCAATCAGGAGATCGAGGAGGAACACCTTCTGTATGCATTGCTGACACAGGAGGACAGCCTGATTCTCAAACTGATCGAGAAGATGGAGATCCAGAAGGAATATTTTATTGACACAGTTAAGAAAGCACTGGATGCAAAGGTTAAGGTTTCCGGTGGAGAGCTTCGATTTGGTCAGTATCTGAACAAGGCACTGGTCAGTGCTGAGGATGAAGCGAAGGCTATGGGAGATGAGTATGTCTCTGTTGAGCATCTGTTCCTTTCCATGCTGAAGAATCCAAGCCCCAGCATGAAGAAGATCTTTAATGAGTTTGGAATCACCAGAGAGCGTTTTCTTCAGGCATTATCTACAGTCAGAGGAAACCAGAGAGTTGTCAGCGATAACCCGGAGGCAACCTATGACACCCTGAATAAATATGGCGAGGATCTTGTGGAGAAAGCCAGAAATCAGAAGCTTGATCCGGTGATCGGCCGTGATATGGAGATCCGTAATATTATCCGTATCCTTTCCCGTAAGACCAAGAACAACCCGGTTCTCATCGGTGAGCCTGGTGTTGGTAAAACAGCAGCCATCGAGGGACTGGCACAGCGTATTGTGGCAGGGGATGTACCGGAAGGCCTGAAGAACAAGAAGATTTTTGCCCTGGATATGGGAGCACTGGTTGCAGGTGCCAAGTATCGTGGTGAGTTTGAGGAACGTCTGAAAGCAGTACTTGAGGAAGTGAAGAAGAGCGAAGGACAGATCATTCTGTTCATCGATGAGCTTCATCTGATCGTCGGTGCCGGTAAGACAGATGGTGCCATGGATGCAGGAAATATGCTGAAGCCTATGCTTGCCAGAGGTGAGCTGCACTGTATCGGTGCCACAACTCTGGATGAGTACCGCCAGTATATTGAGAAGGATGCAGCACTTGCCCGTCGTTTCCAGCCGGTTATGGTAAATGAGCCTACAGTGGAAGATACCATTTCCATCCTTCGTGGATTGAAGGAGAGATATGAGGTATTCCACGGTGTTAAGATCACAGACAGCGCACTGGTTGCAGCTGCCACACTTTCACACAGATACATTACAGACCGTTTCCTTCCGGATAAGGCCATCGACCTTGTTGATGAGGCCTGTGCACTGATCAAGACGGAACTGGATTCCATGCCTACAGAGCTGGATGAGCAGAGACGTAAGATCATGCAGCTGGAGATCGAGGAGTCTGCTCTGAAAAAAGAGACGGACAACTTAAGTAAGGAGCGTCTGGCAGATCTGCAGAAAGAGCTTGCAGAAATGCGGGATACCTTCAATACCCAGAAAGCACAGTGGGATAATGAGAAACATTCCGTAGAGAAGCTCCAGAAATTACGTGAGCAGATCGAGGATATCAATAAACAGATCCAGAAAGCAAAACAGAATTACGATCTGGAGAAAGCTGCCGAGCTGCAGTACGGCGAGCTGCCGAAGCTTCAGCAGCAGCTGGAAGTTGAAGAAAAACAGGTTAAAGAAAGTGACAGAAGTCTGGTACATGAGGCAGTTACAGATGATGAGATCGCACGTATCATTTCCAGATGGACCGGTATTCCGGTAACCAAGCTGACTGAGGGCGAGAGAACGAAGCTTCTGGGCCTTGAGGATGAGCTGCACAAACGTGTAGTAGGACAGGATGAAGGTGTACGTCTTGTAACAGATGCGATCCTTCGTTCCAAAGCCGGAATCAAGGATCCCACAAAGCCGATCGGTTCCTTCCTGTTCCTCGGACCAACCGGTGTTGGTAAAACAGAGCTTGCCAAGACTCTGGCTGCCACACTGTTTGACGATGAACAGAATATGGTCCGTATCGATATGAGTGAGTACATGGAGAAATATTCCGTGTCCCGTCTGATCGGAGCGCCTCCAGGATATGTCGGATATGAGGAAGGCGGACAGCTGACAGAGGCTGTTCGAAGAAAACCGTACAGCGTTGTTCTTTTCGATGAGATCGAGAAGGCTCACCCGGATGTATTCAATGTGCTTCTGCAGGTACTGGATGATGGCCGTATCACAGATTCACAGGGACGTACCGTTGATTTCAAGAACACGATCCTGATCATGACATCCAACATTGGTTCTCCGTACCTTCTTGACGGTATCGATGAGAAGGGTGACATCAAGCCGGAGGCACAGGAGCAGGTTATGAATGACCTTCGCGGCCACTTCCGTCCGGAGTTTTTGAACCGTCTGGATGAGATCATCATGTTCAAGCCGCTGACCAAGGATAACGTTGGCAAGATCGTAGATCTTATGGTCAAAGAGCTCAGTGACCGTCTGGCTGACCAGGAGCTTTCCCTGGAGCTTACAGATGCTGCCAAACAGATGGTAGTGGACAACGGTTATGATCCGGTTTACGGCGCGCGTCCTCTGAAGCGTTATCTCCAGAATTATGTGGAGACACTGACAGCCAAGAAGATCCTTTCCGGTGATGTACATGCCGGAGATACCATTGTGCTGGATGTGAAGGACGGAGCGTTTACCGTCAGCACGAAGTAAAAAATAACTCCATAAAGTTATGATAGATTGACAAAAAGAAGAACTGTCAGTTCTGATAGAAATCCATTTCAGGATGAAGATCAGAACCCGGCAGTTCTTTTTTTGCATAAAAACAGAGAGTGCCGGATGCAAAATATCTGCAAAGCAGGATACAGCCTGAGTGAGTACGATTTCACAAAAGCCTGAAAATCCTTTGAAAAACAGTCAGATTTACACAAAAATAATCGAAAAACAGCTAAAAACTATCTGAAAACGGATAACGATTTCGGAATCCTTTATTGAGAAAAAATATATGAAAAACTATAATCGGGGACAGATCAGAGAAAAGGATGTGAAAGGCAATGAGAAAGAATTACATGAAAATTTCAGTGCTCTCCGTAGCAGCAGTACTGGGAGTGTGGATCCTGGGAAGTGCGCTGAACTGTTTTAATCCTACATTTATTCCATCGGTAAAAGATGTGCTGGATGCTTTTTGGAATCTGTGGGAAAACGGTTATAAAGGTTATCCCCTTATGTATCATATAGTTGCAAGCATGAGACGACTTGGAATTGCGATGGTGCTGGTGTTTATAGCAGGAACAGCTCTCGGGATCGCCTGCGGAATGAACCGGAAGATCCTGGCAGCGGTAGATCCGTTTATCCAGTTTTACCGGGCACTGCCGCCTTTGGCTTATAATACACTGATCGTACTCTGGATGGGAATCGGTGATGGATCCAAGATCATGCTTTTGTTTCTCAGCGGATTTGCACCATTGTTTATTCAGGTCGTATTTGGAGTTCAGAAAGTGCCCCAGGATCGGATCAACGGAGCAAGATCACTGGGAGCAGGAAATTTTGTGATCTTCCGGGATGTGATTCTTCCGTCTGTTCTGCCGGATATCCTTACCGGACTTCGGACCGCGGTAGGTGTTTCCTATGCAACACTGGTGGCAGCAGAAATGATCGCATCTGCATCGGGACTTGCGTGGATGGTTCTGGATGCCAGTAAATATATCCAGTACGCAACGGTCTATGCAGGGATTTTTATTATGGGAGGAATCGCACTGCTCATTGATGGCGGGCTCAAACTTCTGATAAGAAAAGCGATGCCGTGGCAGGAAACAATATAGAGACGAAGGAGAAAAGACATGAAAGCAAAAAGAATTTTAACAGTAGCTGCAGCTGCGGCACTGATCATAACATCTGTGTTTGCAGGAGGAAACTTTACGAAAGTGCAGGCAAAAGATAACGATACACCGAAAAAGATCACCTTAGGATACTGGGAGTCACCAAACGGAGAGCTACTTACAAAAGAAAAAGGAAGCCTGGAGGCTGCTTTTCCGGATACAGATGTTGAATGGGTGGAATTCCAGTCAGGTACGGATATCCTGACAGCGATGCAGTCTGGTTCCATTGATTTTGCAACGATCGGAACTCCGCCGGCTGCACTGGGACTTGCCAAGGTGTATCCATTTAAGATTTTTTATCTTCTTCTAGCAAGAAGACTCCAACCTCTAAGGTGGGAGATGAATTGCGTCTGTTACCTACTTGATAGAATATCCTAATCATAGTATAGTATATTTAGTCGAATAATAAAAATTAAAATACAATAAATTTAGATAATAACGCACATTTAGCATTCTTACTATACTATCATCTTGTGCTTGTGGTCGAGTATCGTAGATGATTTTTCTAGGAAAAGGAAGTGGCATGGTGGCAAACAGAGCATATAAATTCAGAATATATCCCAATGATGAGCAGAAGATTTTGTTTGCTAAGACTTTTGGATGTGTGAGAATGGTATATAATCATTGGCTTGATAGAAAAATCAGGCAGTATGAGGAGAACAAGACCAATGTAACATATACTATTTGTGCAAAAGAAATGGCTGCAATGAAGAAAACGGAAGAATACGGATTTTTAAAGGAAGTAGATAGTATCGCATTACAACAATCGCTCAGGCACCTTGATATGGCATTTCAGAACTTTTTCAAACAGCTGAAAACAGGTTTTCCAAGGTTCAAATCAAAAAAGCGGAATAAAAACAGCTATTCTACGGTCTGCATCAATGGGAACATAACGATATCTAACGGATATTTGAAATTGCCTAAGATTGGACAAGTCCGCTTAAAACAGCACAGGATTATTCCAGAGGAATATAGACTGAAATCAGTAACAGTAAGTCAGACACCAAGCGGAAAATACTATGCAAGTATTCTTTTTGAGTATGAAGATCAAGTACAGGAAAGGGAAATGCAAAAGTTTTTAGGTATGGATTTTTCCATGCACGAATTGTATCGTGACAGTAACGGTAAGGAGCCAGCCTATCCGAAGTATTACAGAAATGCGGAGAAAAAATTAGCGAGAGAACAACGCAGGCTTTCCAAAATGCAGAAAGGTTCAAGCAATCGTAATAAGCAGAGGATTAAGGTGACAAAACTTCATGAAAAGGTTTCCAATCAAAGAAAAGACTTCCTGCATAAGCAGTCAAGGCAGATAGCCAATGCTTATGATTGTGTATGTATAGAAGATTTGGATATGAAAGCAATGTCACAGTCGCTGAATTTTGGAAAATCTGTTTCAGATAACGGC
>NZ_WQQB01000067.1:0-696 GCF_018785565.1 Blautia sp. MCC283
ATCAAAGCGTTCTACTCCGACAGTAATGGAAATACGGTATCAAATCCCAGATATCTGGAACGCTCAATGCGAAAACTCATAAGAGAACAGCGCAGGCTTTCCCGAAAACAAAAAGATTCCCATAACCGCGAGAAGCAGCGGATCAGGGTGGCAAGAGTGTATGAGAAAGTAACCAATCAGCGGAATGATTTCCTGCAGAAACAGTCAACGATGCTGGTGCGTGAAAACCAAACCATCTGTATTGAAGATCTGAATGTTAAGGGGATGATCCGGAATCATAAACTGTCAAAATCGATAGCGAGTGTTTCCTGGGCAAAATTTTTTGAAATGCTGGAATATAAAGCTGGCTGGTATGGAAATGAAATTCACAGAGTACCAACGATGTATCCGAGCAGTCAGACCTGCAGCTGTTGTGGCTACAGAAATCCACGGATAAAAAATCTGGGCATTCGTATCTGGGAGTGTCCCAAATGCCATGGGGTTCATGACCGGGATACGAATGCAAGTATCAATATTCTGAAAAAAGGACTGCAGATGCAGTCTGCATAAAGATAAAAACTGTACCGTAGGGCATACGGGAACAGTATAAATATAGCTTGTGGACACTGTGTAAGACATTGCAGTACCGTAAGGTGTTTGCCAATGCAGTAGTGGGAGAAGCAAGAATCCCCCTGCTTTAGCTGTGGGGAGTGTCAA
>NZ_WQQB01000011.1:0-26378 GCF_018785565.1 Blautia sp. MCC283
GAGAAAGAAAAGGTTCGTAGTAAGTTTGCGTCCAATTAAGTATTTAGAAGAGCTTTTAGAAGCTTAAAAAGTAGAAAAAATAAAATTTGCAGTTGCTAACCATTCATGCGTTTGTCGTGGCAGAATTGTTGTATACATTGCCAAAGTTGCGGTAAAATGATATGCTGATTTTATTGGATAGGAACGATATTTCGGTGGTTCGGAGGCGGAAGATGAGAAAGAAGTTAAACACCCAATTTAATACAAGGCAGTATATGGTTTCAAGAGACTTCGAAATTTATTATTATAAAGATCAGCATATGAAAAAGGTTGCCAACCATATCCATGATTACTATGAGATTTATTTTTTTCTTGAGGGTGATGTATCTCTTGAGATAGAGAAAAAAGAATATCCGCTGCAATACGGAGACGTGGCAGTAGTGCCTCCTGGTCTGGAGCATCATGCAGTCATTCACGATGAAAGCGTGCCCTATAGAAGGTTTGTATTCTGGATTACGGTTGACTATCTGAACCGCTTGATGGAAGATGCTAGGGAGTATGGCTATTTGATACAGCTGGTGCAGACAAAAGGAGAATATATTTTCCATCACGACAGAATCGCTTTTAATACGATTCAGACAAAAGTATTTCATTTGCTGGAGGAAATTTATTCCAATCATTTTGGAAAAGCGGCGAAGGTTTCCCTGTGCGTCAGCGATCTGCTTCTTCATTTAAACCGGACTGTATATAATGAAAGACATGAGCGTAGTGTTCAGGAGGAACAGCAGCTGTCAGAAAGATTGATAGACTATATTGAAGAGCATCTGGAAGAAGAATTGTCTCTGGACAGGATGGTAGCAGAATTTTTTGTCAGTAAATATCATATTGCCCATTTTTTTAAGGATCATATTGGAATGTCAGTTCATCAGTATGTGCAGAAAAAGAGACTGGAGGCATGCAGAGAGGCAATCCGGAATAACATGAAGATCAGCGAAGCTTATCTGCTGTTTGGCTTCAAAGATTATTCCGGATTCTATAAAGCATTCCGCAAAGAATACGGAATGTCCCCGAAAGAATGGCAGGAGACGGTTATGAATATACCGGAATTTTAATGGAAGTGCAGTCGTTTCAGATCCATACATTATATCCATGTACATAATGCATGGATGAGTATCGATCTAATCACAGGAATCATCAAAGAGAAATGAAACGGTACTTGTACCAGGAAAGGAATAAGGATGAATAGAGAGGAAGCAAGAAAAAAAGCGGAAGCGCTAGTTGCCAAAATGACGGTAGAAGAAAAAGCAGGGCAGCTGAAGTTTGATGCACCGTCAATTGAACGCCTTGGAATTCCCGCTTATAACTGGTGGAATGAGGCTCTTCACGGAGTGGCCCGGGCCGGAACTGCTACTGTTTTCCCGCAGGCGATCGCACTGGCTGCAATGTTTGATGATAAAAAACTAAAAGAAATTGCAGATGTAATCGCAGAAGAAGGAAGAGCAAAGTATCATGCATTTTCCAGGGAAGGGGACAGGGATATTTACAAAGGCCTTACGTTCTGGTCTCCCAATGTCAATATTTTCAGGGATCCTCGATGGGGAAGAGGACATGAAACTTATGGAGAGGATCCTTATCTGACTTCAAGACTTGGGGTCGCATTTGTAAAAGGACTTCAGGGCGATGGGGATACAATGAAGGCAGCAGCCTGTGCAAAGCATTTTGCAGTACATTCCGGACCAGAAGCACTCCGACACGAATTTGATGCGAAGGCTTCTCCAAAAGATTTGTATGAAACTTATCTTCCAGCTTTTGAAGCCCTTGTGAAGGAAGCGGACGTTGAAGCTGTAATGGGAGCTTATAACCGGACAAATGGCGAACCATGCTGTGGAAGTAAAACATTGCTGAAAGATATATTAAGAGATGACTGGGGATTCAAAGGACATGTTGTATCAGACTGCTGGGCAGTCCGGGATTTCCATTTGAACCACAAAGTGACGGAAGGGCCAAAAGAATCTGTAAAAATGGCGCTGGATGCGGGCTGTGACCTAAACTGCGGATGCACGTATGCTTATATAATGGCTGCGCTGAAGAAGGGACTGATCACGGAAGAGCAGATTACCAGATCCTGTGTCAGACTGTATACAACGCGGTTTCTATTAGGATTATTTGATGGAAGTGAATATGACAGTATTCCTTATGAAGTTGTGGAGTGTGAGGGACATAGAAAACTTGCGGTCACAGCGGCAGAGAAAGGAATCGTTCTTTTAAAGAATGATGGAATCCTTCCTTTAGATAAAAGCAGAATAAAGACAATTGGTGTAATAGGACCAAATGCAAACAGCAGAAGAGTGCTTTCTGGAAATTATCACGGAACTTCCTCACATTATGTAACTGTTTTGGATGGAATCCAAAAGGAAGCAGGAGAAACCTGCAGAGTTCTGTATTCAGAAGGCTGCCATCTGTATAAGGATAAGACCGAGCCTCTAGCATGGCCGGATGATCGGATCTCAGAAGCGATAATTACTGCAAAACACAGTGATCTTGTTGTTCTTGTGCTTGGCCTGGATGAAACCGTTGAGGGAGAAGAACCGGATGAGGGAAATGCAGGTCAGGCAGGAGACAAGGAATCTCTGGAGCTTCCTCTTTGTCAGCAGAAGCTTCTGGAAGCGGTTGCAACAGCTGGAAAACCAGTTGTCACCGTATTAATGTCAGGAAGTGCAATGGATCTTCGTTATGCAGATCAACATACAAATGCAGTTCTTGAAGCCTGGTATCCGGGTGCTGAAGGCGGAACAGCACTGGCAGACATATTATTTGGCAAGGTGTCCCCAAGCGGAAAGCTTCCAGTTACATTCTATTATGATACCGATGATCTTCCGGAGTTTACCGATTATTCCATGGAAAACAGAACTTACCGGTATATGAAGAAGGAAGCATTATATCCCTTCGGATTTGGGCTTACCTACGGAGATGTATTTGCAGAAGCTGCGGAATTTACGGAAAAGCCACAGAAACATAAGAATTTAAAATTAAAATGTACTGTAAAAAATGAAGGTCTGGCAGACACCGACGATGTAGTGCAGGTTTATATCAAGGACTGGAAATCAAAATATGCGGTAAGAAATTATCACCTCTGTGCATTCAAACGAGTACATCTGAATGCCGGAGAAAAAGAAACTTTTGAAATAGAAATTGATAAAGATGCATTGCAGATTGTGGATGAAGAAGGAAAAAGGTATATAGACAGTGATGAATTTTCTGTTTATATTGGAACTTCCCAGCCGGATCGCCGAAGTGAAAGGCTATTAAAAAGAAAGCCTTTAGAACTTCGATTCAATATAGAATGATCTGAGTCTTTGATAAAATAAGCCGAAAACAATTTTAATAAAATTTTCTCATCACAGTATCTTGAACCTCCTGCCCGGATATGTTAAACTTAATAAGTTTTAAAAATGCAACTAACTACTATCTGGCCATGTTTATACACAGATCTAAAAAGCAATTTTCACTGTGGCACAAACATGGTCAGATTTAAGATAAAACGGTGTTACACCGTATAGAATAGGAGATTTAGACAGAATGGCATTGAGTCCAAAAATGTGGCAGTGAAATTTCAGTATCTCCGCTAGCCCGCATAAATACAGGAAATATGCGGCTTAACGACTCATGAACTTCTATCGGTAAATGGTACTCAGTGGTAGGGAATACGCTCAAGCAGCAACAAAAACTGGGTAAAAATGTGGTCATAAAACAACCTAGACATTTTTTTTGATGATTGCATGGCACTGGGAAACGAATTTGCAATTATCTATTTTTTTAGTAGTAAATGATTAAAATTAATATAGACTATTGGAGAAATCTTTTATGATGTAAGCAAGGAGATACTGTTTATATTATAAAAGATTTTTACGTATTAGAACCTAAAGTGGATATTCACAAAATCTATAGGTAATTGGATGTTGTTGAAAATGCAGATTTAGAGTATAATAAATATATAGCCGAAGAATAGTTTTTTAAGTGCTGTAGAAAAGGAGAAAGACTTTGAATACAGAAATCAAAAATACGATTCTTACGACAGATAAAGACGCACAATATGATGAAAGCGCGAAACGATTACTTGGCCAGAAAAGTATCCTGGCCCATATATTAGTAAAGACTGTTGATGAATATGCAGGGATGGATCCGAAAGATGTGGTTCCTTATATTGAAGGCGAACCATTTATTAACACTGTTCCAATAGAAACAGGTTTTACTAATACTGTTATTAAAAATGATGAATCTCTTGTGGTTGGTCTTAATTCTGAAAACCCGGAACTTCATGAGGAAATGATACGATTTGACATTATATTTTATGTCAGGATGAAGGATGGATTATCGCAGATTATTATCAATGTAGAAGCCCAAAAAGACGAACCAAATGGGTATGATATATTGAATCGGGCAATCTTTTATGTAAGCCGTATGATTTCCTCACAAAAGGAAAGAGATTTTTCAAATTCAAATTATAATGATATCAAGCGAGTCTATTCCATCTGGGTTTGTATGAATATGCCGGAAAATAGTCTGGAACACATTCACCTGGTGAAAGATAGTATTGTAAATTCCCATGCATGGAAAGGCAAACTGGACTTGGTTAATATCGTAATGATCGGACTTGCCAAAGAACTTCCGAAGCATGAGGAGAAATATGAATTACATAGATTACTGGGAGCATTGTTATCTCAGGATTTAACAGCAAACGAAAAACTGGATATCATTGGAAATGAATATGCAATTCCAATGGAAAAGGATTTTAGAGAGGATGTGAGTATTATGTGTAATTTGAGCCAGAAAATTAAAGAGACTGGAATTGAAACCGGAATTGAGATGGGTAAACGGGAAATGATTATGAAAATGTACAACAAAGGTTATACAGCTGCTCAGATCGCGGATGTAGCTGAAATGGACGAAAAAAAGATAAAAGATATCATAAAAAATGCTGAATTGTTGACAGTATAAAAGATTGAACAGAATCTGATTATTCAAATGTTGTGTAATTGGATGTTTGGCGGGGTGTTACGATAAGCATCTCGCCATTTTTTATTATACGATGTCATGGTCAGAGTATCTGTAAATTATAACATATTATGCATCAGCTGCGATACAGGTATTTCCACAACAGTTACAAAAAGATGGTGAACCGGACTGAATCCACCATCTTTTTTTCTTTATCTTCTGTTATTAATAACCTCTCTCGCCATATCTGCAAGTTCTCCGGCAGATAATTTTCCATCTATTTGCAGCAAATCATACCGGATGCCATCCTTATTCCAGTTAACGCTTTGAACCTGACTGACTTCAATCTGAGAAGCACTGTCATCGTAACTGAATACAACTTTTCCACTGGACTGGTCTTTTTTATCTTGTTCTGTCAATTCGTAATCATCTGATACCACTTTATTTATATAATGTACATAATACAAATTTGTTCCATTTACAGTGGCAATAATATCACCTGACGGAGTAAGTTTTGAGTTAAATTTCTGCTGTTCAAACAATACAACATCTCCATTCTTCTGATAATCAAAGGACACAGATTTAAAATTCTCAATTACATTTGCATTGCCATCCTTAAAACTGTTTTTTATAATATTGCCCTCTTTGAAGCAGTACCCGTTCTCAAAGGTATCAATCAATACCGGTCTATACCCAATATCCTTTGTAATCTGTTCTGACGTTGGAAGAGATGTATAATCAGCACGTGATACAGATGAACCTGTCCACATTGAAATCTTTCCTGTTGCTGCCATAGCAGTAACTCCAATTGTAAGTGTTGCAGCTATCAACAAAGGTAATATTTTCTTTTTTGATCTCATAGTCGTTTGCTTCCTTTCTGTATCTGCGAAGTCAAGTTTTGCATAAACTCTCTGTCTGACATTCTCTGTATCAATATCAAGAGCATTGCAGGAAATATCTGCCTGTTTTTGTATTCCCAATTCTTTAAGCAAATTTTTTCTTCTCATAATTTTTCCTCCGCATCCGATAACATTTTTCTGAGTTTTCTTTTTCCTCTTGAAAGTCTGGTCTTAACTGTAGAAATATTAAGTCCCATTGCTTTTGAAATATCCTTGATTTTTTCATCAAATTTATACCGCCTTACAAAAATCTCGCTGTCAGGTTCGCCAAGGCTCATAACTGTTTCCCATACATAATTATTGTGAAAATTCTCTTCCATGAAATTTTTGCCATCTGACAGCTCAATATCTTCAAGAGATGTATGATCCATCTTTCTGTTTATCCGTTTCAGAGCAAAATTCCGGGCAACAGCAGCAAGATATGACCGTAATGTACCTTTCTGCAAATCTATCCTCCCGGTATTCTTCCAAAGTACAACAAACACATCTGCCACAATTTCTTCAATATCCTCTTTCGGCAGTGAATTGCCGGCCATATGATACAAAACAGTACTCAAATACGGCGTATAAATTCGGATTGCTTCATCTATTGAATTTTTTTCTCTGTTCCTGAGACGCTGCAAAAGTTCTGCTTCATCTGTCATATCAATCCTACTTTCTTTTTAATATTTTCAAAAATTAAAAGCTTTTAACCTTTACATTCTTATATATCCTGTCAAAGAGCAAAAAGTTTCAATTTTAGAAAATTATGATATTGATACACCACTTTACAACTTTTTTATAAAAAAATATCGTACAGGATTTCCTGATGTATAATGAATTTGGCATAAAACATTACAAAGGAAAGTGACCCTGTACGGCAAAAACATTATACAGCGAAAAAACACTGATAGGTAGACTTCAGCAATATTTTTTGATCTATTTTGAAACTTTTTTTGTTCCGACAGCAGATACCTTATTTCTGCTGATATTATCTATACTGGGCCGCACACAACGGTTCCAACTATCTGAATGGACACTGCTTTGTGAGAGTCATGTTATGCGTACCTGTCTGGAATGGGGATAAAGTATCTCATCTTTCCGTTCCTCTTGGCTATCGTGTGTGGTAGAAAAAAGAGTCTAAACTGGAACTGGCAGCCTCCATGATCCGGCAGGTTATGCCTGAATTTCACAGCAAAGATCATGTCATCATCCCTTGTGACAGCTGGGATACAAAACACAACCTGCTATCCATCGTTGATGAATATCCGAATCCGGATCTGATTGGCAATGCAAGGAGTGCTTCTGTCATGTATGATCTTGCTTATGTCCATCTTTTTGTTTGTAAAATTTCTGAAAATATTCTGGTGAAATGGTAGTATAATACGGAGAATGTAAAAAATGTAAGAGAGTAAAAATGAAACTACCGGATAAATTAGCACCGTTTCTGGAATTATTGCACATATACAGAGAAACTGGGTGAGAAAACAGTAAAAGCATATCGGGATTGATCTAAGCAGTGTTTTGTTTTTGTCGCCTGTGAAGAGCAAGACAAAGAGAAGCTAGAGGAATATATTACGGAATTACATAAAAAATACAAACAGAACAGAGATTAAAAAAAGTGGATATTTCGTTGGCAATGGAAGAGGCAACGGAAAAAAATACTTTTATGAGAACCGATTTCCTTTCCGATGCATCTAATTAGTGTAAAAGTAAACATGAGTAGTAATCCAGCTGGACAAAAGGAGAAGACAAAGTTATGACAAAAGATGTATTTATTAAGGAGGTTCGGGATGCAGAAGCCATGCTGTATCATATATCAAAGTCCATTCTGAAGAATGACTCTGATTGTGGGGATGCTGTGCAGGAAACAATTCTTAAGGCATATGAAAAACTTCCCACTTTAAAGAAAGAAAAATATTTCCGAACATGGATCACAAGGATATTGATCAATGAATGCAAAGGGATTCTTCGGAAAAGAAAAAATGTTATTCCATATGAAGAATATATGGACAATATGAAAATGACTGAGGAGGACAGATACAGTCATCTGTATATGGCGATTATGGAACTTCCGGAGGATCTGAGGGTTTTGGTAACATTGTATTATTTAGAAGGATTTTCATTGAAAGAGATCAGTGAGGCTCTGGATATTCCGGAAGGAACGATCAAAAGCAGACTTTCACGTGCAAGAGAGTTTTTGAAGGTGCAGTTATCCGAAGAAGAGAAAAGACCGGCAACTGGGAAAAACAGCAAGCAATTAAAGAGAATAACAGGAAAGGGGAAAATGTCATGTTAGAGAAGAAATGGAATAATATCGCACCGGAAGTACCACAGGATTTTCATAATAAATTTGAAGATACACTAAAACAGATTGAACAGGCGGATTCAGTTGATAAAAAATACAAAAGAAAAAAAATCAGTGGACGATTACTGATTGCAGCAGCAGTAATCTGTACTGGTATGGCTGTTACTGTGGCTGCAAAAGAGTTCTTTAAATGGAATGATTACCTGGTGAAAAGACTGGATCCATCGGAGGAACAGCAGGAGACACTGCAGGAATCAACTTATATTCAGAATATAGACCAGTCTGTAACACAAAATGGTGTGACGGTTACCCTGACAGATTCTATTCAGGATCAGGGATTCCTGTATGCTTTTTTTGAAGTGAAAACAGAGGACAGTATTTCTATGACTGATCATACTTCTTTTGAGGAGATGACACATTTTAAGATCGATGGAAAGGAAGTATATGCAGTGGACGATAACAGATTTGGAAGTTTCAGTACTGGGGTAGGACAGGATGTGTTACTGAAAACAGATCAAAATTCTGCACATCTTAAGTATTTTAACGCCTGTATATCTTATGACAGTGATTATGATCTGAGTAATAAAACAGTAGAAATCACATTAAAGAATCTTACGGAGGAAGGAGATTATGATACGACTGTTATTACAGATGGAACATGGGATTTTAAATGGACTCTGGGTGCAGTAAAGCCTCCGACAACTCTGGAAGTGAACCGGAAATGTGATTTTGGAGGTTATGAAATCACAGTGAAAAAAATGGAAGTAACGCCCCTTTTATGGTCATTATATCTTGATTATGATGAAGCTATGAAGGTGTATGAAGATGAGAAAAACAAGTTTGAGTACACAGGTACGGATTATGGCATGGATCTTTATGCCAGAGCTAATATTGACCAGGTGCGTTATAAAGATGGAACGGTTTTAACACTTGATATGACCATGGGAGGCATTGCTGGCGGTGGAGAAAAACAGGATAAAGAAAATGGTGTCGTGATCATCAGAAACAGCTTCCCGCAACTGGTTGATGTAGATAACCTGCAGGCGGTACATTTTGGGAACATTGACCAATGGCTTGAAGTGCGGGGATAAAAGTTTTTTCGGTGATACAGAAAAATCCTCCCATAATTAGATAATGAGAAAATACAAAAAGAACCGATACAAGGTCTTTGCAAGACTGATATCGGTTCTTTTTGGGGATGTAAAACGGGTACTTTCAAAACTGTCGCCATTTAAGACGGGAAGCTTTGGACAGATCCGGGAATAGTTCCTGGATTATCCGAAAACAGAGATCCATCACCGCCATGTTTCCCATCTGTATGGTCTTTATCCCGGAAACCTGATCACAGAAAAAACCTCGGAGCTTCTGGAAGCCTGCCGGGTGGCTCTGGAAAGGCGCGGGGACGAAGGAACCGGATGGTGTATGGCATGGAAAGTATGCCTCTCTGGGCCAGACTCCGGGACGGGGAACATGCACTGGGGCTTTTGAAAAACCAGCTCCGTTATACCAGGGAGGAAAATATTTCCTGTGTGGGAGGCGGCATTTATCCCAATATGCTGTGTGCACACCCACCGTTCCAGATCGATGGGAACTTTGGCTTTGCAGCTGCGGTTGCAGAGATGCTTATCCAGAGCAGGAAAGGGCATATCCTGTTACTTCCGGCACTTCCGGATGAATGGAAAGACGGAAATGTCCGAGGAATGAAGGTACAGGGTGACATCACAGTTGATTTCGAATGGAGAGATGGCAGGATACACAGGGTTCGCCTCTGCTCTTCCCGTGAGCAGAAAGTAACGCTGGAATGTAATGGAATTTCAAAAACAATATTTTTAAGACCTGATGTGACAGAGGATATGATTTTTGGTTGATCTGTCCCGAGGGCCTGGAAATCATAGACAGTGGTAAGTAATGGGGTACAACAAAATATAGCCAATCGATTTTGCCAGAAACTATTGATATTTCTTAGGGTATCGCATATAATATAGTTAAACCAAAAGGTTTCGTGTAGCGGCACGTAAAAGCTGTACTGTGCCCGGGCAGGGTAATTACTGGGACTATTTGATACTCGGAAGGGTATTACGCCCACACCAGGGAGATAGGGTGAGTCCGCGCCGGGGACTTAATGATACCGGCGACATTTTAGACGTTCGGAAGGATGTCGCGGCTGACAGCCAGCATAAAACCGCTTTTTAAGATTATGGGCACTGGATAACAAAAAGTTGTCCGGTGCTGTTTTTATATTATAGTGATGATTGGGAAAAGATAGATGGGAAAACAACAGGATAGAGAGAAAATCGTACAGGAGATTAAAATAGCTGCCGATCTGTATAGGAAGCATTTAGTGTGGTGATTCAATTAATCTGTCCTGAGGGTCTGGAAATCATAGACAGCCGTATCATGTAAAAACACATGGTACGGCTGTTTTTATACCCTAATAGGACCTGATGATCATAAAATTTGAACGATTTCGGGGGTGTTTTTATCTGAGATAATTTTTTTAAAAATATTTGCAACCTTTTTAGGGATTCGCACGTCTAATAAGTAGGAGCACATAAATGAAGCTTCTATAGTATACTCCGAATGACTGGTCTGAGATAGGAGAATTGGAACTATAATGAATGAAGTTTTGATACGAAAAGCGAAGAAAGGCGACAAGGATGCTTTTTGCAGGCTCATGGATGAAAATGTACAGAGTATGTACAAGATTGCAGCAGCATATCTGAAAAATGATGAAGATGTTGCAGATGCAATACAAGATACGATCCTTTCCTGCTATGAAAATCTAAGAAGTCTAAGAAAGAACAGATACTTTAAAACATGGCTGATACGCATCCTGATCAATAAATGTAAAGATGTCATGCAAAAGAATAAACTGGTTACTTTTATGGATCAAATTCCAGAAACACCTTTTCATGAAGAATATGAGACAATAGAATGCTTACAGGCATTAGAACCATTGGATAGTAAATATCGTTTGGTTGTTATTCTCTACTACATGGAGGAATTTAATATCCGGGAAATCAGTAATATCCTGGATTTGCCAGAAAACACAGTGAAATCCCGCCTTCATCGTGGAAGAAAAAAAATCGCAGAGATATATGGATATAAAATTAAGGAGGAACGTGCCTAATGATGACTCTAAATAATAATGAGAAAGATTTCCAGAAAAAAATGCAACAGGATACAGAGATTCCGGCGATTGTACATGAACATATCAATCAGGCATATCATTTGATTGAGAATAATACGGTTACTCAGAAAAAAGCACCAAGGGATCCATTCCACTGGATGAAAATCGGAGGCAGGGTAGCAGGAGGTATGGCAGCGGTACTGGCGGTCGGATTTATATTCTGTGCAACCAATCCAGTAATGGCAAAGAATATCCCGGTTGTAGGAGGGCTTTTTGAAATCTTGCAGGATAATGTAAGTTTCTTTGGTGATTTTTCGGATTATGCAACAACCTTGGAATCCGTTGATGGAACAACGGCAGATGGCAGTGAAGCAGATGAGGACAAGACAGGTAATGCCACTAGTGAGAATGCTTACATTAAAACAGCAGATGGGCTGACAATTACATGTTCTGAGGTATATGCCAACAGCCAGGCGGTCTATATAACTATGCAGTTTAAGAGTGATAAGCCATTTCCAGAAACGTCAACCAGGGCGGAAAGTGGAACACCGGTCATTGATCTGGATATGACTGGCGGTGTGGACTTTAATTCAGAAGCTAGTCCGGTGATCGACGGTCAGGTGGAAGGACAGTTTCTGGATGACAACACCTATGCATGCATTTTCCGTTATGATCTTGCTCAGGCGACAAAAGACTATACGGAATATAATGAGAAATACAATGAAATGACACAGCAGGTAATGGATGAGATGGGAATAACTCAGGCGGACTTAGATGATCAGACGGATGAAGGTTATGCGCTGCTGGAAGAGTTTATCAATAAATTGTCTGAACGTGGTGGAGCATATCAGAAGTACATTAAAGAAATTGATATTCCAGATACCTTTAACCTGCATCTGGATATCTCGAAGGTAAGAGGGCTGGAAGCAGACTATGAGTGGTCAGAAGCGGATGATGAAAACTATGGAAGGGATGCCGGCTACTACAAATATGAAGGTGACTGGAGTTTCGATATCCCGGTTACAGTAGATGATTCCCGGACAGAAGTATTGGAACTGAATGATACAAACGATGCTGGTATCGGACTCAAATCCGTAATTCGTTCTCCGTATGAACTGACGGTAAATGAACTTTATAAGGAAGGATCCAACAGTGACTGCTTCATGGTAGCTCTTGATGCCAACGGAAACACACTTCCATATAATGAGTCTACTGGAAACTGTAATAACTTCGCAATTCAGGACAGGGATATTTCGACAGTAGATATTTATTTCCTGGATTATATCCAGTATATGGATGAACTGAAGGGGCAGCAGAATTTTGATAATCCTACGAAAGAAGACGGACAGAAATGGAAAAAACTTCTGGAGGAGAATGCGAAATATCATAAGACATTACATTTTGATAATGACAGTGAGACAGTGCAAAAAACTAAGTGATTCAAAGAAAGATAAGTAGGATATGAGACAAAAAGAAGTGATAGGGCAGTCAATGAGAACCACAAAATCGGCAAGACCAGGTTCAGTTGTTTATGTGCCGATGGATAAATCGGAATTCAGATCTATTATATTTTCAGAAAAGAAGAAAAATAAAATTAAGAAAATTGTAATATTGATTATATTGATGATTTTTGTTATAGGCTGTTGTATGTATGCAGGTATATCTTATTATTACTCATATCACTTCTTTTATGGGACGACCATCAATGGGATTGACAGTTCAAATAAGACAGCATATGAGGTTGAGCAGGAGATTGCTGGGAAAAAGGATAACTATACTATTCAGGTAAGGGCAAGAATGCAGGACCCGCAGGCCATTACAGGAAAAGACATTGATTATAAATACGTATCCAGCGGTGCGGTTCTCCAGCTGCTGAAAACTCAGAAATCATGGGAATGGATCGGCAGTCTTTTTGAAACAAAAAACTATATGGTTCAAGAAGAGACTTTTTTCAGCCGGGAGAAACTGGAAGAACAGGTAAATTCATTAAATTGTGCGAAAAAAGAGAATCAGATAGCACCGGAAAATGCGTATGTAAGTTTTGCTAACTCAGAATTCACTATTGTGCCAGAAACGGAAGGCAACGAATTAAATACCAAAGAAGCTTATCAGATGATATGCAGGGCAATCGATAACGATGCGGCAGAGGTGGATCTGGAAAGTGATCCAAAGGCTTATAAAAAAGCAGATGTGACGAAAGAAAGTTCAGAACTTCAGAATATGGTAAATACATATAAGAACCTGACAAAAGCAAATATCACATATACATTTGGAGACGAAACGGTAACACTCGATGGGAATACCATCAAAAACTGGCTGCAGTTTGACGAGAAAGGGCAGCTGCTCCAAAATGATGAAGCCTTCCGGCAGCATGTAGTGGATTATGTGGCACAGCTTGCAGCAGATCATGATACAGTTGGCACTGAAAGACAATTCCAGACCACAAGCGGAAGGACGGTGTATGTATATGGCTCAGCTTATGGATGGAAGATTGATCAGGACAAGGAAGTAGCACAGCTCATGCAGGAAATTCAGTCAGGAACCCAGACAACCAGGGAACCGGTATATTCTATGAGGGCAAATGCACACGGGATCAATGATCTCGGAGATACATATATAGAGGTAGATCTTACAGAGCAGTATATGTGGTATTATCAGAATGGAAATATTATTTTGCAATCAGAAATCGTATCCGGACTGCCAAGCGATCCGGATAGAAAAACACCCCCTGGAATATTCACACTGAATTCAAAGAGCAGTCCGTCCATGCTGCGAGGTGAAATGACAGCAAATGGAACCTATTCTTATGAACAGCCGGTAACATACTGGATGCCATTCAATGGAGGAATTGGCTTTCATGATGCAGACTGGCAGCCGTATTTTGGTGGTGACAGATATCTTACAGGTGGTTCTCATGGATGCATCAATCTTCCACCAGAAAATGCCGGACAGCTTTATAGTCTTATTCAGTATGATGTCCCGATAATTTGTTTTTACTAATTCTATATTCAAGATGTACAGGACAGGAGCTAAGTTGTAATGCAGCTGGCTCCTGTCCTTCATTGTCAACAGTATCAGATTGGTGCATGATCACCATTTCGGTAATCCAGAACAAAGCAGACTTGATGTGGAAGTGGCAGAGCGATTGGTAAAAGCTAGCAATCTCTTCCTTTCACAAAGAGTGAAGAAGAGAAGGCACATTAATGGGATTGACGTATCAATACTGGAACCATATAATGGGTACAAAGAAAAATTTATTTATGGAAACAAACACATTGACAGAGCATGCAAAAGTGCTGTGATTAAAGTTTAAAAAGAATCCTTATGAACATCATAAGTAATGCTGTCAGGTATAATAAAGAAAAAGGAGAGATACTGCTCAGCTATTATGAAACACAGGTGGATGACAGGCATATACTGTTTGAGTTTCACTGCAAGGATACCGGAGTTGGAATGAGTAAAGAATTTCAGAACCATATTTTTGAACCATTTACTCAGGAAACAGGCGGTGCAAGATCTGTTTATGGAGGAACAGGTCTTGGTATGCCAATTACAAAAAAACTAATAGAGAAAATGGGCGGTACGATTAAATTTGAAAGCGAGAAAAATGTAGGAACCACATTCATGGTACAGCTCCCATTCCTTATTTCTGCTGATATGAAGCAGGCAGAAAGCCAGGAAGATGATGTATCAATTGAAGGCATGAAAATCCTTTTGGCCGAAGACAATGAATTGAACATGGAAATTGCAGAATTCCTTCTGACAAATGCAGGAGCAGAAATTATAAGGACTTCAAACGGTAAGGAGGCTGTTGAAGCATTTGCAAAATCAGGTGTTGGTGAGGTCAATGTAATTCTGATGGATATTATGATGCCAGTTATGGATGGCCTGGAAGCTACCAGAGAAATACGTACAATGAACAGAAGTGATGCATCTGCTGTTGTGATTATAGCTAGAGGGGGCATATCAATTGGACAATGATATGCCCCTCTGCCGATGTTTGTTAACTGATGCATTTTGTTTATATATTCCCTTATTTTGTACATGGACTCTTTTATATGGAAGGTGTATAGTGAATGAAAACTATATGATAAAGATTATGGAGGCATAAGATCATGGCTAACTTGATAAATTTTGTTACGCTGTTGAATGGAAAATTTGATAATAAGGATCAATTTGAGAAAATAAGTAAGACAAATCCACAGTATCCATATGCAAAGCACATCAATACAATATGTAATTCAAAAATCGCAAATCTCCCAAATGGTTTCGAAGGCGTATTTATGATTGAAGAAAGTTATTATTCTGTACAGGGGACTACCCGCTCTTCTTCACATTTGTTTCTTTTTATGGAAGAAAACAATTCAATAAAACTTATTTCTTATGAGATACCGGAAGGATATGATAAAAAGAATTTTACTTACAAAATCTTCAAAGGTGCCGACTATGATCAGCTAAAGTGTTCTGCAAAATTTACTCCTGCATTTTTCAGAAAATCAGGTGATACATGGGAAGGCGGAAGTGTAAGTATGTTTTCTCCCGTATTGAAATTTTCTCTGCATGAAAAGTTCACTGAAAATCAATTGGAAGTATCAGAGTCCATGGAAGTAAATGGAAAAAGAACTTTTGGTTATGATGAGCCGATTATTTACAAACGAATAAAATAGAACATTGACAGGGGATGCTCTGCTAAAATAGATTGATTTGTTAAGAAGAGCAGAATTCCTAAAGAAAGAGGAATACGTATGAACATTGTTTTTTCATCTGATAAGAAAGAATATAATACTATTAAAAAAGGTACTGAAATACTGCTGGCTGAAAATGACGGTTTCAACCAAAACATAGAATTGTTTGTTAAATTTCAGGACAGACCAGAAATATTGATCAATAAAAGAAAAGACCAGATTCATATCATCTGTCGGGAAATATCTCATTATTACCGCGCACTTAATTATGCCATACATCATATGGAAGAGGATGAATTTCAATATCAAGAGCATGTCTGCTTTGAAAGAAACGGTCTTATGCTGGATTGTTCCAGAAATGCTGTATTTACAGTTGAAAAGGTGAAATTCCTGATCAAGACACTGGCAAAACTTGGAATGAATGTACTCATGCTTTATACAGAAGATACCTATGAAGTAGAGGGGCAGCCTTATTTTGGAGCTTATCGCGGAAAATACACCAAGGACGAAATAAAAGAACTGGATGCTTACGCTTCCATGTTTGGGGTAGAGCTTGTTCCGTGTATTCAGACCCTGGCTCATCTGCACAATGTGCTGAAGTGGCCGGGAATGGATAAGATTCGTGATTCTGCGGACATTCTCCAGCCTGAAAAAGAGGAAACTTATCAGTTTATTGAAAAGCTGCTCAGCTCAGTAAAAGAGAATTTTTCTACCAACAGGGTACATCTTGGAATGGATGAGGCTGTCATGCTGGGGCTTGGAAATTATCTAAAAGAAAATGGATATAAAAAAGGGTCACTGATAATCAGGGAACATTGTAACAGGGTCGTAGATATTTGCAGAAAATTAGAATTAAAGCCTATGATATGGAGTGACATGTACATTACAGCAAATTCTACAGGCGGATACTATAATCTGCCCGAAAACACGGACTGCTCCAAATGGGAAAAACCGAAAAAAGATTTAGGATTAGTATATTGGGACTATTATCATGCTGATACCAGAACCTATGAAAAAATGCTGGATATCCATGCGCAGCTTTCGGATAACGTTATTTTTGCAGGAGGATCTTGGATTTGGAACGGAATTTCCCCCAATTATTCTAAGACCTATGCGTGTACCAAGGCAGCTCTTTCTACTTGTAAAAAATACAATATAAAAGAGGTGCTCTGTACAGCATGGATGGATAATGGTGCAGAAACCCCGGTGGATGCTTTGCTTCCGGGACTTGTACTTTTTGCACACCTTGATTTTCACAGAGACTATGACGAAACAATCCTTAAGCAGGAGTTCAGGAACTGCACAGGCGGAGAATTTGATGATTTTATGGCACTTGACAATTTTGATTCCTTATTCTTAAATACGAAAGAGAATAAAGAGGCTCAAAATCCTTCAAAATATCTGTTATACCAGGATCCAATGTTAGGCATTTTTGATTATCATGTGAAAGAATCAGGTGTCAATACAAAATCTTACTACCAAAACATACAGAAATGTATGAAGGAATGTGCAAAAAAAACAGGAAAATATCAGCTTTTATTTTCATTTTATGAAAAACTGGCGGCGGTATTAGCTGATAAAGCCGATTTGGGCATGTGTATAAAATCAGCATATGACAGATCGGACAGAGCAGCGTTGAAAGATATCAGTCAGAATGTTATTCCTGGGATCATCTGCAATCTGACAGATATGAAATCATCAAGAGAAAAAATCTGGATGAACGATGCAAAGCCATTTGGTTATGAGATTCTGGATATAAAAATTGGTGGCGTGATTACAAGACTTAAAAGTACAGGATACCGGATTGACAATTATCTGAATGGAAATGTGCCTCGTCTGGAAGAGCTGGAAGAGGAAAGACTTCCCTATTTTACCAAAGGAATGGACAAGCGGGAGAACTTATGGAATCGCATCATCAGTGGATGTGATTTGAATGACACGATCTGATAAAGGTAAATGAAAGGAATCAGGCTACGTATGAAAATTTTAGTGATTTTAATAATTTTTGTATTTGCATTGTCTCTCTTTCGAATGATTCTGGAATGGAGTAAAAATAATAATAAATGTTCTCACCAGCGTTATAAACGATCAGAAAATAACGGTTTATACAGGAAATCAAAACTATTCTCACAGAATGGTTTTGGTTTCCTTTTTTGCTGTTACAAATCAGTTACAACTGCAATATAGAATTTAATGTATAATTAACCTGTGAAAAGATAGTTATAAAAACATGTGAGGTAATAATTATGAAGGCAAGAATCCTTGTGATAGAAGACGAAATGTCAATCAATGACCTGCTATGTATGAATTTGGAGATTGCAGGGTATGAAACAGTAGGATATCTGGATGGAAATGAGGCATATGAAGCAATTATTCAAGATCATGCGTTTCAGTGTGCACTTGTAGATATCATGCTTCCCGGAAGAGACGGATATAGCCTGTTACCGAAACTGAAGCAGTATGAAATCCCCGTAATATTTCTTACCGCAAAGGGAGATATCGCGAGCAAGATAAAGGGATTAAAAGACGGTGCAGAAGATTATATTGTAAAACCATTTGAAATGCTGGAAGTGATGGTCCGTCTTGAAAAAGTACTGGAACGCAATGGCACTGTACAAGAACAGATTCAAATTGGTGATGTCATCATTGATACTGCTAGTCGTACTGTTACAAAAATGGGCATGGAAATCTATTTAAAGCCAATGGAATATAACTGCCTCATGGTGTTCGCCAAAAATCCGAATAAAGCACTGACCAGGAATCAGATCCTGCAGGAACTGTGGAATGAAGAGTTCTGCGGAGAAACAAGAACTGTGGATGCACATGTGGGTCGTATCAGGAAAAAGCTTGGCTGGCAGGATAAGATTAAAACAATTCCCAGAATCGGTTACAGACTTGAGGTGGATTTATGAAACTCTTAATAAAGATCTTTTCTCAGACTACATGTATCATTTTGTTGGTATCGTCAGGGATCTTTCTCTATACCACTTATTGTTGGAAAAATCAGAGTATACAGAATATCAACAGTTATGAAAGCAGTATATTCAGAACAAATATCTTACAGTTTGAAAATAAAACAAGCCTTTCTGACAATCAGAAACAGAATGCCGACAACGAAATGCGCCCCCAAATAGTTACTTATGCTTTTCGGCAGGTTTTTCATGACAGCGCGGTTTTATATCTTGATGGAAAAATGATCTATAATGGAACTGTTTATGAATTCGATGTAAAAAAGTTAAGAGAATTATGTGAAAGTAAGGCAAACATGGTGGATCATGGCAGCAACAGTGACGGTCATGGCCCTATGGTCAGTCAGATAAATGGAAGGACACTTTTGTTATTTTACTATGGCAATGTAAATATGGGATATCAGATTGTTACTTATAAAGATATAACAGATGTAATAGAAAAAAGTCATCTGCTGTTTTTTCAGACGGGTGGATTTACTTTATCTTTGATCGTGGTGATGGGAATTATCCTTTATTTGAGCCTTCGAAAAATCACAGCACCGCTTACAAGCCTAAGAGAAGCTACGCTTCTTGTTTCTGAAGGTATTTATGATTTTAAAGTACCGTCAGAGGGCAATACAGAACTTGCGCAGGTAGGTGCAACCTTTAATTTTATGACAGGTAAAATAAAAGAACAAATTGAAAGTCTTTCTAACATAAACCGGACACAAAAACAGCTTATTGGAAGTCTGGCTCATGAGCTGAAGACCCCAATGACTGCAATCATAGGCTATGCAGATACATTGCTTACTGTGCGCCTAACCCCGGAAAGGCAGGAGAAGGCTCTTATTTATATTGAAAATGAATGTCGCAGGCTGTCAAGACTTTCTATGAAAATGCTGGAATTAACCGGACTCTACGAAGCTTCGGAAGACTCATTCAATCCAGCTGAAATACAGGTGGATAATTTCCTGAAAGAAGTAAAAGAACTCATTGATTGCAGGCTTCAAGAAAAAAACATCTCTCTTGATGTATTTTGTGAACCAAAAGAATTGGTAAAGAAGTTCGATCAGGACTTAATGATAAGTGTAGTGACAAATCTAATTGATAATGCAGTCAAAGCTTCCAGGAAAGAATCTAAAATTGTGCTTGAGGCAACCCCAGACCATCTGATGGTTCAGGATTTTGGAAAGGGAATACCGAAAGAGGATCTGGAAATGGTGACGGAACCATTTTATATGGTAGACAAATCTCGTTCCAGGGCAAAAGGAAGTGTAGGGCTCGGTCTTTCTTTATGTCAGAAAATTATAGAACTGCACGATTTCCAACTGAAGATTGAAAGCAATCCGGGAAAAGGAACTACCGTCTCTGTTTTCTGGTAATCACACTAACGTTTACATATCAGTTACAAATCGCGAAAGATTTGGTGTAATGCTCGATGATATACTTATAACAACCTTAGAAAGGAGATATTACCAGAAATGAGAAAAAACATAAGAAAGTTTGCAGGAATAGTGCTTTGTATTGGAATGTTTACAGGATGCGCACAGACCCCGGATTCTTCTTTGGTAAAGCCGAAGGGGAGCAAGGCTGTGGATGCTTATACGGAAGCGGATGATGTTAGTGGTTCTAAAGGAGAAGCATCTGAAAGTAAGAACGATGACGGTTCAGAGTCAAAGACAACCATCAGGAATCTCATTGATGCTCCTCAAAATTATAAAAGCCATGTGGAAGATGACAGTGCCAAGCTCATGGTAAATACAGATGCAAGCGTAGAAATTCCGGAAGTGGAAAAGATATCTGCTATTTCTGTCACCGCGGCAGAAGTTACCCAGGAGCTTCTCGACCGTATTACAAACGCATTCTTCTCAGAGGCAAAACTTTATACCATGGATAGTTATTATGTGAAGACAAAGGATGAAATTAAAAAAACTCTGGATGAACTAAAAGAAGACGTTGCAAACGGAAACCTGGATCCGTATAACTATGGAACAGACGATGATGGGAATTATGTCTATGATATCTATGAAGATATTGAGACATGGGAACAGGAATACGAAACTGCTCCGGAAAAGAAAACCCTGACAGAGGCAAAACCTGTTGCCGGAAATTATTTCAGTTGTATTGCACAAATGCCAGACGATTCACAATACTACTATATGATATCTTCCGATGGCTCCGATACCTTGTCAGTCAAGATCAAGAAAGCAGCAAACAAGGGCGGGGAAAAAATACCGGAGGATGCAATGTGGTGTGATTACGGATATTCTGAAGAGGAAGAAAAACCCACAGAAGAATCTATCGGGCTGTCCCTGGATGAAGCAAAAAAACTTGTAAAGGAAAAAGTTGAAAAAATGGGCATCACAGATTTGCAGTTTTCTAACTGGAATTACGCGGTGTGCAAAAGTTTTGAAGGCGATAATAGTTCAGGTGATTTTGGAAATGGATATAGAATTGATTATGCACGTACCATAAATGGTGTGCCGGTCACTCAGACAATTGCAGACGGTGGGGCATTGGAAGATATGGACAGCACAATGGAAACATGGTCTTATGAAAGTCTCTGTTTCTATGTCGATAAAGATGGCATAGAAAGCATGACTTATTCAAATCCCTACACAATTGGTAAAATAAAGACAGAGAATTTAAATCTTCTTTCGTTCAGCGAGGTTATGAAAATTTATGAAAAAATGATGGTGGTAACAAACGCTGATAATATGCAATATGAAAATTCCAGGGTCTATAATATTGATCGGATCGTTCTTGGCTATGCCAGAATATATGAGCCGTCTACTGACGCACACACAGGTATTCTGATCCCCGTCTGGGATTTTTTCGGCAGCATGACTTCAGAAAGTGAATATAACGGAGAAACAGAATCAAATACCAGTAAAGATCCGAATGAAAGTTTCCTTACCATTAATGCCGTGGATGGCAGTATCATAGACCGGAATCTGGGTTACTGACATGAGACAGGTATTTGGAATTGTAAGGTACAATTTCTTCGGATTTCTACGCAATCCCAAAGTTATTTTTATATTTCTGTTAGAATTTGTACTTAGTTTCCTGCTTACAGGCAGAATCATGGTTGTAATGGAGACCTACGATACACCGGTACAGGCCATTGAACCATTTATCTGGACATTTGGGGATGGGATAGCAGTACTGTCCAGTTCGCTGCTCTTGCTTCTTATGTTTTCTGACCTGCCGAAGATGACACCTATTACTCCGTACCAGCTGACCCGGACAACCAAGAGGAAATGGCTTTTAGGTCAATTCATTTATGTTATTCTTGTAACTGTTTTATATACGGTTTTGATGCTGCTGTTTACGGCCGTGCTGTGTATGAAAAAGAGTTATCCAGGTAACCTGTGGAGCGAAACTGCGGCCATGCTTGGTTATTCAGAATTAGGAAAAAACCTGCAGGTCCCTTCTACAGTAAGGGTCATGGAAAGTATCTCACCCTATGGCTGTATGCTGCAGGTTTTCTTCCTTCTGTTTTGTTATTCGCTGACCTTAAGCTTTGTAATCCTTGTAGGAAATCTCTATAAAGGGAAGACTAAGGGGATGATTTTTGGCCTTCTTTACAGTGTCTTTGGTTTTTTATTGGACCCGAAAGTACTGGCTGCAATTTTACATAAAGAAAAATACGAAATGTATCAGGTAAATGTATTAATCTGCTGGATCAGTCCTCTGAATCAGGCAGTATACGGAAAACATAACTTGGGTTATGATCCATTGCTCCCGAAAATCTCGCATTCCTATATGTTTTTTCTGGGTATTTTAGTTCTTCTTGCAGTTTTTGCAATTAACCGGATGAAAAAATATACCTTTGAATTTCTTGGAGAAAAGACATGATCGGAAGGGGGAAAACCTATGTGGGGTGAAACAAAACGTATGTTTTTTAATAAGAATTTTCTGGCAGCATGGCTGATAGCCTGCATCTCCATCGCCATTGGACAGACTTATCCCAGCTTAAAAAAAGCACTGACATGTGGTACTTTTATCAGTATACTGGAAGGTTCCTTAAAAAGTCAGGCAGTATCTTTTGCCATTCCGGTAGCAGCCGTATTGCCATGGAGTGATTCCATTCTGCAAGAATATAAAAGTGGATTTTTAAAGGAGATACTTCCCAGAACGACTCGCAGACAGTATATCGAAGGTAAAGTTTTTTCCATTATGGTATCTGGTTTTATGGTCTGGACGTTATCTATACTAACGGTACTTTTTATCAATTTTATTGTGTTCTATCCGCTGGAGATAAAGGGTGCTATTCAGAAAGAAGCACTTCTGGACTTACTCATGAAGGCATTTCGGACAGGACTTATCGGAAGTATCATAAGTACTTTCGGTGGAAGCTGCGGGATTTTATGGGATTCTGCTTACATGGCATATGGAATCCCTTTTGTAAGCTTTTATTTCGGAATTATCCTTCATGACCGCTATTTTAAGAATCAGATATGGTTTTATCCAGTAGAATGGATACTGGCTGATGAAAATTGGGGACCGGACAAAATAGGAGTTTGGCTATTTCTACTGTTGTTTTTATTAGTAATGCTGGGAATTCTGGGAGGTGTTTTATATGGAAGATTGGAAGAAATCTGAAGGGATATTTAGTTTGGCCTGTGATCCGCAAAGAGCAAGTGGAATGATGCAGAACACCTGCGTAAAAATAGAACACGTGACCAAACGTTTCGGTGAAGACATCGTGTTACAGGAAGTAAATCTTTCCTTGAAAACAGGGAACGTCTATGGGATTGTTGGAAATAACGGTTCCGGAAAGACCGTCCTTATGAAATGCATCTGTGGGTTTCTTCCTGTAACTACGGGCACTATTTTTGTATTTGGAAAAAAAATAGGCCATGATGTGGATTTTCCTGAGAGTCTTGGAGTTATTATCGAGACTCCCGGTTTTCTTACACAATATACGGGCTTTAAAAATCTGGAGATCCTGGCAGACATGAATGGCCGGATCTCGAAGGCCGATATCCGCATAGTCTTAAAAAGGGTAGGATTGGATCCGGACATGAAGAAACCAGTCGGAAAATATTCCCTTGGAATGCGTCAACGCCTTGGTATTGCACAGGCCATTATGGAAGATCCTCTTTTTTTGATCTTGGATGAGCCGTTTAATGGACTGGATAAACATGGCGTGGAAGAAATAAGAGAACTGCTGCTGGATTTAAAAGCAGCAGGAAAAACCATTTTGCTGGCAAGCCATAATGAAGAGGACATCAGAATCTTATGTGACCACGTATATGAAATGGATGGAGGAATCTTAAGAGAAAGGACTGCCTGATAATGAGAAATTTATTTGTAAAAACGGCATTAGTATTATGTACGACAATAATATTTCTTCCAGCTACCGTTTTTGCCACAGAGCCTCAAAACACGGAGATTACATCTGCTGAAGAAGGATTTACGGACTCAGATCCGTCCGTATCTTATGAGAATGACAACTCGTTAACCCTTGATGAAAAAGAGGATGATTCTACGAGTACCGAACCTCCGGCAGAGGATGAAAAGACTCCTGATAAAGCTGATACCGATAAAGAAAATCCGGATCCGGATATTTTTACATCAGGAGATGACTTTGGTGATGGTTCTAAATCGAATCCTTTTCATGTTGTAATAGACAGTGATAATCCGGAAGACGGTGACGCCCCGCAGATAACAGATCCGGTTATAGACAACGGAGGGTATTCGGGCGGTGGGGGAGGAGGTAATTCAACATCAGACTCATCAAGTGAAAAAATATTACATAAACCGCAGGTATTATTAGAAGACAGCAATCTTTCGGGTGGACGATTGGAGGCTGGTTCTACAACAGAAATGTCGCTGACATTTCGAAATAAAAGCTGCAGTCAAAATGTATTTGGTTTAAAAATTTCCCTTTCTACAGAGAACAAAGGAATCGAATTTGAGAAAAACTCTTTTTATGTACAAGTCCTGGCTCCTGGTGAAGCAATTACTTTGGAACAGATGATTACTATAACAGAAAACTGTGATCCTGGCCAGGCTGTCATTACTTTTTCTCTGGATTATGAAGATTCGAAAGCAACGGCAACTACCGGTACAGAATTACTGTCTTTTCAGATCATCCAACCGGTTCGTGTTAAGCTGGAAGCTTCAGATATTCCATCTGTTTTATACACTATGGATACAGTAGAGATCCCGGTAAAAGCAATGAATCTAGGAAGAGACAAAATATACAATGCAAGTGTCAGCTTAAAGGCTGATGAATTAAGCTCAAACGATACTGCATTCTTAGGGACCATAGAGGCCGGAGATTTATCCCAAGGAAGTCTTCGCATATATGTAAAAGGAAAAACAGGAAAATGTGCAGGTCAATTAATTCTTACGTATGAGGATGCAGATGGCAAATCATATGAGGAAGAAATAAAATTTGATTCTGAAATCAAAGAAACCCAGATAAAGTCTTTAAAGGTTGAAGATGACCAGGAGAAAACCAATAACTGGTGGTATTCCATAGCTGCAGTTGTTGCAGTACTGCTTATTTCCATAATCCTGATTCTGGTCAGAAAGCTTCATAAGAAAAATATCCTTCTCGAAGAAGTGAGAAAGGCGGATTCTCATTGAAAAGAAAAAAAATAGACAGCTTTACCTTATTTGTCATACTTCTGCTGGCATTGATACTTACATTATTAGGAATGCTGCTGGCAGGTATGAAAGAAGAAAAACGGCAATTTACTGTGTTGCTCCCACTTGGAGATCTGGCTTATGATGAAGATTTTTTGCAGAAAGCGAAGAAGATAAAAGGTATAAAAGAAATCTGGCCAGTCATAGAAGTCCCGGTTGTCATCAAAATTGAAGATTATACGGAAACAACGACTTTTTCAGGAATTGATATGAATGCGTTTGGAAAAAATCCAACTCAGAATGAACTGGGGAAGATGCCGTTGTTATTGCTGGGAAATGGTTCCCTACGGGATATGAAAGACTATAATAATCATGCCATTTCAAAAAAACAACAGGAAAAATTTTTAGAGATGGGTGAAAACCTGAATATTTTTTATTCCCTGGATGAAAAAGAGAAGGATACTTCCAAAGCCATAGATGATCTTACCACTTTATCCGGCAATTCCGCAAGAGAACCGCAAACCTCATATATGCCCTGTAAAGCCGCTGTAGTAATAGAAGGCAACGAAATCTACATACCCATTTCCCAGGCACAGGATCTCTGCAGAGAAATAGGAGAGCCTTCTGAGATCAGTAAAGTATATCTAAAAATAAATGGAAAAAATAATCTGGAGAACGCAAAGAAAATACTTTCAGGAATTTAACATAATATATAGCAATTCGGCGATTGCTTTCGAAATGGCCTGGCGTCGGGTGTCCGGTTCTTCAAATTTTTCGAGACTGTGAGAAAAAGTCTGTAAATAAGATTCTTCTATGATATGCAAGGGTGGCAAGCCTGAAAATCAGGCTTCTCAC
>NZ_WQQB01000068.1:0-41266 GCF_018785565.1 Blautia sp. MCC283
TGAGGGCTTGACCAAGAAACGCAGGTTAAGAATTGATTCAAGAAGTTTGATTAACCATCAACAAGCATGTATGTAGTTTTGAGAGTACAATGTAAAAGAATTTGTGGCCAACAGCCACTTTTTCTTGTATATAGGGGATTGGTCAAATGGTATGATAGGGGTCTCCAAAACCTTTGGTGGGAGTTCGATTCTCTCATCCCCTGCTATTAATGAGTCGGTAGAACTTTAAAATTAAAGTTTTCCGGCTCTTTTTTCATTATGTTAAAAAATAAAAATTTTTTAAAAATATTAAAACCAAATTCCTTTTTACATCGTCTATAATGTAGAAAGGGGGTAAAAGTAACTATAAGAAGGCACCGAAATAAGTATCGACAGTGAGTAAACAAAAATATGATGAAAAAATTATATCAATAAAACAAAGGAGAGAAAAATTATGTTAAGAGAAAAAGTTACAAAACTGACAAAACTTCTGTTTGCAGGAGCAACAATGGCACTGTGTGTAGCAACTGTCAATCCGGCAGTGCAGGTTCAGGCGGGAATGCTGGAAGAGAGTGAACCGAATAACAGACCTGGAACTGCAAATAGAATTTCTTTAAATACCTGGGTAACGGGAGAAATGACATATTCTGATGAAGACTGGTTTCAGTTTACAATTCCAGCAGGAAGAGGTTATACATGGTTTCAGATAAAACCAACGATGAATAATGTTTATGATGATTCAAACTGGTCTATTACCTTAAAAGATTCGGATAATCATACATTATTAGATGGTGTGTCTGGTCATTCATTCAATACATTAAAATATGGATGGAAACCAGGAAAGTATTATGTACAGATACGACATAGTTATACTAGCGAAAAAGATGATTACATGTTTATAACTCGCTATACAAAATCCAGTGACTGGGAGGCAGAGAACTATTGGGGAAATAAAAAATATGGCGATCCCAATTATATATATGTAAATAAACAATACACAGGAAATATATATTGCAACAATGATACTGACTACTATCGCGTGAAATTAAACGGAACAAATAAAGTTTCATTGAAATTTGATATAGATGACAGTGTTTCTCATCCGGGAAGCTGGAGAATAGCGTTTGCTGAGTGTAAAAGCAGAAAACCATTAGGTGAGTATACGGTTAATTCAAATGATACAGTGACAATTCCCAAATGTACGGGAGATCTGATGATAGAAATTAAAAATGATGGTTATAATTCTGCAACAGGTCAGATCTACCACATTAAGGCATCCGTAAAAACAAACACAATTGTAAAACCAATCGCAACAACAATCTCCTCAATCAAAGCCGGCAAGCGCCAGGCAACAGTTTACTGGAGAAAAGCCAACAATGCAACCGGTTACTATGTATACCGAAGCACAAATTCAAAGAGTGGATACAAAAAAATCGCAACAGTAACAGGAAAGACATATTATACAGACAAGAAATCTTTGACCAGCAAAAAAACATACTATTATAAAGTAGTTTCTATCCGTAAATCCGGTTCCAAGGTTTTGACAGCGAAATCTTCAGCTTGCAAGAGTGTAAAGATTAAATAAAATCGGATAGTGCTGTATAATGCCGGAACTTTTGTAACTGGGTTCCGGCATTATTAGTCAAGCGGATATTTGCAACTCTCGCAGGGGACTTCTTTAATTCGGTTAAACATTAAAATTATCAGAGAAGGAGATTATGAAAATGAATGAAATTAATAATATTTCTTCTGAAAAGAAGAAACTATCTGTTACAGTGAAAAATATAATACGAACACTGACATTTTGTTGCGTAATATTATTTTTTTGTCCGATGTTTATGGTTTCCTGTTCAGATTCAGACTGGGGTGTAGATACAGATCTGATAAAGGTATCAGCAGTAACAGCAATAAAAGGTATCTCAAGTTATGGTGAGACACTTGTATCTCCACAGCCTGTTATTGCATTATGTCTGTTGCTGCCTGTAGCTGTATTAGTGTTTCTTTTTATAAAGAAGTTTACAGATAAACAGACGTCAGCAGCTGTTTGTGGAATGACAGTGCTGGATCTTATTATATGGATCATTTTCAGAACATCTGCAAAGAAGTTTGCGGAGGATGCTCAGTGTCAGTTTAAAACAACAGGATGGTATGTCATCAATATAATAGCATTGCTTTTGATTCTTATATTTACAGTGTTAATACTGATAAATCGTTTACAGATGCAGACAGATTTAATGGATGTTTTTTCAAAAAAGGATATACATAATGCTATGGGGCAAATGTCAGATACAGTAGGGCATTTTTCCAATACAATGTCACAAATGGCGGGAAACGTAGCAGGTAATATTCGAAAAAGAACAATGAAAGAGGATATAATAGGTTATTGTGCAAAGTGCGGAAAACCGATTACATATGGACATAAATTCTGCATTTCATGCGGAACGCCTGTTCCGGAAAGTATGATTGCGGAAGCGGAAGCAGCGAGAAAAGCGGCAGAAGAAGCAAGAAGAGCAGAAGAAGCAAAGCGCGAGGCGGAAGCAGCAAGAAAAGCAGAAGAAACAAAGCGCAAAGAGGAAGCAAGAAGGGAAGAAGCGAAACGTATAGCGGAAGAACAGAGAAAATCCGCGGAATCGGTAGCAAAAACAGAAGAAATTGCAGAAAAGCAGACGAAAATGCAGGAAAAAACAGATGATACACCAGAATCTGCAGAACAGTACATGGAAACAGAGGATAAGGTTGTAAAATGCCCTCAGTGTGGTGCAGAAATAGAAGCAAATGCGAAATTCTGTAAATTTTGCGGGTTCAAACAGTGGTAATTTCGGGTAAGGCAGAAATTATCATAGTGTGCGAAGAAAAATAGAATACAGATGAATGATAGCCCTGTGTATATGTTCAAAACATATCCAGGGCTATTGTGGATTTTTCAACCGAATCAAGTAAGTCCCCTGCCTCTATTGCGGAAAGCAATAAGCTGTGAGTGGGGACTTGATCGTGAATATTCGCCTGATTTTTAAGGCGTTAAAGTTACTGATTTTCCATAAAAATATAAAACCGGCAGTAACTCTGAATCGTCTATAAAGTAGAAAGGGGAGAAAAAGATATGACAGAACATGACATTGGAAAAATGATTACCTGTACGATTGACAGTATGCCGGTTCCCTGGGAAAAACTGTGGACTGTGTTTCGAAAAATCCTTCAGTTGACACAGCGGGAAAATGAGAATAACATCATACCAAAAGAAGAAAACAGTGAAGTGGAAACAACGGGGGAAGAAGAATGAGATGCAGTAAATGTGGAAGTGAAATACCAGATCATGCAAATTTTTGCAGGAACTGTGGAAGTCCTACCAGAAACAATATGACATGGCTGGTTCAGCGGGCGAGGGCAAATGATCAGCAAGCGCTTGCGGAAATATATGAGATCAGCAGTCCGGCAGTGTATAAAGCCATAAGAGTACTTATTAAAGATGAAGATACTGTTTATGATATTTTGCAGGATACCTATGTAAAAGCATTCACCAGACTTGATCAGCTGCAGGATGCAGAGAAACTGATCCCGTGGCTGAAAATGATCGCGAATAATCGGGCAAAAGACTGGCTGAAAAAATCAAAACCCGTATTTTTTACAGATATTTCCGGTACAGAAGAAGAGGACAATGTGTCTTTCGAGGAATCAATAGAAGATGTCCGTTCTGATATGAATCCGGAAATGTCTATGGATGAAAAAGAAGTTCGTCGTCTGGTAATGGAAATCCTGGATCAGCTTCCGGAAGATCAGCGAATCGTGATCGGTATGTTTTACTATGAAGAGATGCCGGTAAAGGATATTGCGGCGGCACTGGAAGTCAGTGAAAATACGGTTAAAAGCAGATTGTCTTATGGTCGTAAAAAAATAAAAGAACAGGTCCTGGATCTGGAAAAGCATGGAACCAAACTTTACAATGTCGCGCCGTTTGTATTCTTCCTGTATCTGCTTCGCAGAGTGGATTCTGTGTCCGCAGAGCCGCTTGATCCAGATGCGTTGCAGGGAATCCTGAATTCCTGTTCTGGAGGAATATCCGGGAAACAACTTACATGGGGAAAACCCGATTCAGACAGTAATTTACAAAATGGCCAAAATGTTCAGGGAGGAACCGGTGCAGAAGGCAGTGCGGGTAACTCCTGGAATCGCACAGATGCATACGGAGATAATGGAAACAGCTGGAGTGATACAGGTATTTCAGAAAACAGAAGGAATCCGCAGAGCAGTACAGATGGATATGGAGATAAAAGAAATAACTGGGGTAATACAGGTGCATCAGGAAATGAGAGAAAAAGATGGAATGGAGCCAACACAGCCGGCAATGACAGAAAAGCAGCCGGGGCTGCTGCAAAGGCTGGGACTGCTAAAACTGCAGGTGGTGCGGCAGCCAAATTTGCGGGAATTAAAATTGCGGCACTGATTCTGGCAGGATCTCTGGGTGCCGGAGGTATTACATATGGTATTGTGAGAAATGCGGATACCTTGCCGTTTGTCCATGAGCAGAAAGTTAAAGATACTTCTGATTCTGCAAAAGGAAAAACGTCTTCCGGTTCAGAGAAGAAATCGGGTACAAAAACGACAACAGGAACTGAAAAAACGACTGACACAAAGAACTCAGCAGATTCAAATACTGCATCCAACGCAGATAAAACTTCAAATACAAAGAAGTCTGCGGATTCAAACGGAACACAGCAGAATGCCCAGAATCCACAGACAGAATCCGCAGTCACACCAGAACCAACGGCCATACCGGAACCAACGGCCACACCAGTGCCGGCAGAAAATCCAAGTAATTATCAGGATATGCCGGAATATGCCAAATATGCATCTTTTATCCAGAATCTCTGTGCAAATACAAATACAGCTGGAACTACAGAGATAGCATTGTACGATATTGATGGGGATGGAATCCGGGAACTGATATTTTCTCATGGAACCTGTGAGGCAGACTGGATCAATGATGTTTACACTTTGGAAAATGATACAAATGTAATTTCTATTGGAAGTATCGGAAGCCATGTAGGACTTTATACGGCACCGGACGGAAATGGAATTTATTCTCAGTTTGGACATATGGGATACGAGAAAATAGATCGTTTTACCAAAAACGGAAATGCACTTAATGAGGAAAACATTGCGACCACAGATGTTGGCTCAGGAGAATACACAACCTTTGACAGAGAAATCAAATTAATTCCTGTTTCGGAACTTGGTGGCAGTCAGCAGGATCAGAGTGGAGATTCGCAGGAAACCGAGGGACTGGATCTGATTGCAGGAACGTGGTATAGCCAGGGCGGAGTGCCGTATCATTATAAAAAAATAATTTCAGGAAATGCAATAGAGGAATATGGACCTGAAGCAACAGAACCTTCAGACGAAGAAACGATCAGTGAGGTTATAAAGACAGATTATGGATATTTCTTCAGACTGGAGAATAATGGTCACGGATTTAATCCTGCTTATCGTTTGGAATTGAGCAATCCGGAAACGTTGATAGCTGTCGATACTGCAGATCCGTATAGTATGGACGGATACAGTGGCACAGACAGCCTTGTCAGGAATAAAGATTTTAACTAAATCAAGTAAGCCCCTGAGGGGATGCAAAAAGCAACAGGCAGCAGTTAAATTCAAAATCAAAAGGCACATATAGGGAAGATTCTCCCCTGATATGTGCTTTTTTCAAAAAATTTCTTTTTTCTTAAAACCAGCACATCATGCGGATCGTCTATAAAGTGAAGGAGGTAAAAAGATAAAATCCGGGAAGATACTTAAAAACCATAACTATAACAGAAAAAGGAGCATTTTTATGAATAAGAAATGGAAAAGAACAACAGTACTTGGCGGGTTAGCAGTGATTGTGATGGTCATTTTGAGGAGAAGAAAAAAACAATTGAAATTGAGCGAAAACAATATTAAAATTGTACGTGAAAAGAAGAAAAAACGACAATAAAACAGAAAAATGAGGCATATTCGACAATATAAACGACATAATTGTAGAAACCCCAATTATGAAAAAAGTAAATTCGTAAGATATTTATAATATCATATAAGACTTGCTTCATTTAACCAAATCAAGTAAGTCCCCTGCGGGGTTGTGAGAAGCAACAAGCAGTGGGTGGGGACTTGTTAAACAGAATTTTTCATATAAAAATGAACGGAAGAACAACGGGAGGAGAAATATGAGGTGCGTGAAATGTGGACAGGAACTTCCCGATGATGCAAATTTTTGCAGAAGATGTGGAAGTCCTACCATAAGAAATATGTCTTACCTGGTTCAGAAGGCGAGGGAGAATGACCAGGAAGCGCTTACAGAAATATATAAGATCAGCAGTCCGGCAGTTTATAAAACGATACGGGTTTTAATCAAAGATGAAGATACAGTTTATGATATCCTGCAGGATACATATGTAAAGGCATTTACCAGGTTGAATCAGCTTCAGAATCCGGATAAACTGATTCCCTGGCTGAAAATGATTGCCAACAATCTTGCAAAAGATTGGCTGAAGAAATCAAAACCGGTGTTTTTTACAGATATATACGGTGGAGAAGAGCTAGAAGATATCCCTTTTGAGGAGTCCATAGAGGATGTCAGGTCAGAGCTGAATCCTGAGATGGCTATGGATCAGCAGGAAGCGAAGCGTCTTGTAATGGAGATTCTGGACCATCTGCCAGAAGATCAGCGAGTGGTTATCGGTATGTTTTACTACGAAGAGATGTCTGTAAAAGATATTGCGCAAACTCTCGGAGTCAGTGAAAATACTGTAAAAAGCCGGCTGTCCTATGGACGAAAAAAAATAAAAGAGCAGGTCATGGATCTGGAAAAACGTGGAACGAAGCTTTACAGTGTTGCACCGTTTGTATTCTTCCTGTATCTGCTTGGAAAAGCCGACAAAGTATCTGCAGAACCAATGGTGCAGAAAGCTCTGCCGGATATTATGCAATCTTATTTCCGGGAGGCATCCGGGCGTACTGCATTCCAGGCAGGGGTTGCAGGAAATAGTTGGGGAAATAATAGCAGAAATCCAAATAACAGGTTATCAGGAGGTGCTGAAAGTTCAGGACAGACCGGACGTAGTTCAACAGGTCCAACGGGATATGATGGATCAACAGGGAGACCACCGGGGATAGGAAGTCCTGGTCCGGGTGCTGCAGGGTCAAATACAAACGGATGGGCATCCAATGCGGCACATACAGCGGCCTCGACATCGTCAAAGGCAACAGGGACCATAGCAGGAACTGCTGCGAAACATGCAGGGGTGAAAATTGCGGCAGTGATCCTGGCTGGTTCTCTGGGGGCAGGCGGTATCACCTATGGAGTTGTAAGAAATATAGATAAACTGCCATTTGTTCATCAACAGGAAGAGGAAACGCAGGAAAAAGAAACAGCAGAGACTCAGAAAGAAAAAACGACGGAAGCTGAAGAAACTCCAAAAGTAACCCAGGCAGTACCCAGGACAGTGAAAGCCACCGGTAAGAAGGAAGAGAAGTCCTCTGAAAAAAAGGAGAAAAAGCTTTCAGAGGAAGAACTTTACCGGACATTTTATGATGGATATGTAGAAGATGAGAATCTTCAGGTGATCCAGGATGGTTATGTGGCGGATTATGATTTCAATACAGGTTATGCAAATGATCTGCTGTTAAGCGCTGCGATGGAAGATTTCGGAGGAAATGGAAATAAAGAACTGCTTCTGATCCGGACCAGGGCGAAGGAAAAAGATGAGAACAGCAGTAATTATACAGATGTAAAACGACCGTTATATATGGAACTTTATGGGATTGATGATCAAAAAGTAACCTTGAGGAAGGAACTGGAGATCCCGGATACAGATCTGAATACCTATGAAGATAGCATTGAAGAGAAACTTGAACTGCGAAAAAAAGAAGGTTCCTATTATTTATACAGATCCGGACGATGGTCACCGGCTCATGGGGCAAGTGATTATCTGGACACTTTTATAAAAATGTCAGAGACCGACATGGTACAGGAGTGTAACCTCAGATGGTGTTTTGGAGCTACTTATGGAACATGCCAGATTAATGGACGGGATTTTTATACCGGTAATAAAGATTCGGATATGCAGCAGATTGAGAATCAGCTTGAAGTTTATGGGATGAATGGCGGGCAGGAATTAACAGGCCCATATTTGCTGGATTTTAACAGAGGAGCAGATCTGGATGCACAGACATACAGCCAGCGAGACAATGTAATATTACAGAACTGTTTCGCCGTACAGCCTGCAGTCATCTCACCGACATTTACCCCGATACCAACCATTGAGATACCGCAGGAAGAGACTGGGGGTACGGAGTATTATTCAACAAATCTGAGTCGTGAAACAGGAGGCCCAGATGGCAATAGTGGTTATTATGTACCAGGAACAACACAGGTAGAATATAATGCGGACAATGATACGCTTACATTTTATGCGTCATTTGTGAAGTCAAATGAAATCCCAATAGATTTTACGCAGGAGAATTTTGTTGAGTACGGGCAGAAAACGTTTCAATTAACAGCGGATACAAAGTATTATGGAAATGAGCAGGATGATTATTTCCCATGGACAAAAGAATCTGCGATACAAACGTGTGTATCTGTAGGTTACCTTGGAGTAGTTCTTAAAGTAACAGACGGAAAAGTTGAAACAATAACTTTTTATTCATAAAAAACAAAAATTTTTTTCATCTCCCTAAAACCTTCCCCTTCCCTGAATCGTCTAATAATCAGAAAGGGGGGAAAACAGGCGGGGAATTGCAGCATACAGGGAAAGCTGCCAGAAGAGGATATGATAAAAAAATCATATACATTAAAAAAGAGAAAAGGAGAGAGAAACTATGGTATGTAAACATTGTGGAACTCAGAATCCGGACAGTTCTACATTCTGCCAGGGATGTGGAGCGAAACTTGGAGGCTCCGGTACAGCCGGAAGCAATGGCGCCGGAGGAAATAATTCTTACGGCGGAAACACAGCAGGCTTTAATGGAAGCACCGGAGGTTATGCAGGAAATAACGGAGGATTCCAGGGAGGCAATTACAATCAGAACAGTAATTTCAACAGATCACAGTTACCGAACACCGCTTCTATCCCGGAAGAATATCAGCCAATTTCCATGTGGGGATATTTTGGATATGAACTTCTGTTTTCTATCCCGCTGGTAGGATTTATCCTTCTTCTGGTATTTTCGTTTGGCGGAACAAAGAATAAGAACCTGAAGAATTTTGCCCGTTCTTATTTCTGCTTTATGATTGTGATCATTGTTCTTTCCATTATTTTCCTGGGAAGTACGATAGGCACTGCATTGAGTTATATGTAATTAATATGAAATAATATAAAATCTGGTGTAATGTCGGTGGTTAACTGGAGGTGGGCGAATTCTCCTGCCTGCAAACCCCCGACATGTGCCAGATAAGATTTCCGTAGACAGAATAAAGGACACATACATATGAACGGTGAATTAAAAGATTTTGTCCTGAGAAAACAGGATGAACATACAAAAAACCTGGCATTATTTAAAACATTTGAAAGAATACGGTATTTTGGAAAAAACGTATTCATCATAGGTGGCATAGACGATCCGGATGACAGTGACTTAAGCGGACCAATTGAAAAGGTCATACATGTGGCTATCCTGCTGGCCTGTCTGTTACTGATCGGTGGAAAGTATTGGATCATAAAGGCACTTATCGTATATGCATTGATTCATTATATTCTGCAGAAACTGGGAAAATATTTCATTGATACTTATAAAGAAAAGCTGGATGAAATTGCAAAAGAATGTCAGGAAAGACTGAACAGTTTCTGTCAGGAACAATATCAGAAATATGAAATTGTATGGGGCAATGAATATGGTGAAATTTTATTTGATGGTCTGATGATAAAAAACGGATGTTTTGAAGCAGACCTGGGAGTGGAATGTGGCCCAATTGATATTTATTGCTTAAGTGATACAGTTGCCGGTGAGCGATATAAAGCAGAAAAAGCACAGAAATATCCAAATGGAAATAATGTGTACATTGATATGAAAAGGAATATTGCATCAACAGAGTTTAATAAAAAAATGGGTGTTCTTACATTACCGGAAAAAGAACATGAATGCATGAAATTTTTATCGACATCCTGTCAGCTTGCTATCGTGCAGGCAGCAGGAAATAATATAGTGAGAGAAATCCATATCTGGCAGGGAAAACTTCATATAACGATGATGCAGGCTTTTGGGCGTGCGGATGCAAATATTGCAGTATATGCAGAAAATGCGATCGTAAATGCATTTGGAGCAGTTGAGTATTCCTGCAGCCAGATACAGCATCAGGAAGAACTGGTACGCTCCTGTTATCAAAGCTTAACTGAATAAACTGCGGAGCAGTTATTTGGCCATGCAGTGAATGCATATGATTTTATCTGCCTGATACAGGAAGTAAATACATGAATACAAAGCGGAATAAGAATAATATCTGCTTTATAAATAAAAGAAAAGGGAGGATCTATGATGTATTTTTTAATTATTGTCGCTGCGATCGCAGTATACGTTATCATGACAAGAAACAAATTTAATGAGCTTCAGCAGATGATCAAAAACGGAGTATCTGATATTGGAGTACAGAGTGAAGCATTGGACAGAACTCTGGATAAACTGATCGATATTGCCAGAAACGGTTATCAGAAAGAAATCGAAGGTATTGCACAGCTGACAGCAAAAGACAAACTTGACAGACTGTTATTCCTCGGACAGAAATATCCGGATCTGAAAAGTATTGGAGAATATTCCGCGATTGCCAGAAAGTCGGAAATGCTGGATAAGAACCTCACCGCAGCCCGTCAGCTGGTAAACGGAAATATCCGTGAATATAATACAGCGATCAATAACTTCCCTGGAACCATTGTTGCATCTATGTTTGGTTTCAAAGAAGAAGCGTTCATTGATGCGGAAAATTACGAAAAGAATAAATCACTTGAAAGAAGAAACCTGGATCTTACAAAATAATTTTGACCGAATCAATCAGTCAGACAGCGAATATGGATGCGTTTATATGTCTGACTGGCACAGGAGAGAAATATGAATTGCAAAAAGTGTGGTGCAGAAAATGTTGATGGCGCAAAATTTTGCTGCAAATGTGGAAGTCCGTTAGACACCCCTGAAAAGAACACAAAGATAAATTTTTCAGATATAAATGTAGAAAAAATATTATCCAATGATAAGATACCGAAACAGGTAAAGGACATTATAAATAAAATCATGCAGCTTCCCAGAAAGGTTCTGATCGGAGCAGTAGCAGGAATTGTTGTTCTGATCGTACTGATCGGAGCTGTTCGCAGTCACGGCAGGACAATAGATCTGAATAAATATCTGACCATTAATACCAGCGGTTATAATGGATATGGATCAGTCACGGCAGAGGTTGACTGGGATTCTTTTGAGGAAAAGTATGACTCTAAAATTTCATACAAAAAGAAAAACCTCCTGAATAAGCTGGAAAGGTTCTTATGGGATGACCGTTCTCCAATGAATTTTCTGGAAGGAAACGTAAGTGTAAGTATCGAGAATGATGGAACTTATTTTTCCAACGGAGATAAGGTGGCATATACATGGAATGTCAGTGATGATCTTCAGGGAGCTCTGAATTATAAGCTCAAATATAAAGATGGTACCATAAAGGTTTCCGGACTTGAAGATGCGAAAAAAGTTGATGTTTTTGACGATGTATCTGTGGATTTTGAAGGACAGGAACCGGAAGGCACGGCTACCATGACTTATCAGGGAAATGAACTGGATGATTCTTATTTTCAGTATGAGCCTTCAGAGGGCCTAAGTAATGGAGATAAAGTTACCGTAACACTGAGCGAGGAAGGAGTTGCAAGCCTGACCCGGGATTATGGTGAAGTGCCGGAGGAGACAGCGAAAGAATATACAGTTTCCGGTCTTGTATGTCCACTTAAGAGCCTGAATCAGATTGACGATGATTCCATGAAAACTTTAAAGAAGCAGGCAGAAGATGTTTACGCTTCTTATATGGGACAAAACTGGGATGAGACATCTACTCTGGAATCTCTTACATATCTTGGAGATTATCTGCTGACAGACAAAAATGACAGTGATGGAAATATTTTGTATCTGGTATATAAGGCAGAGATAAGAAGCCAGTATTCTGACGAAGAAGATGGTGATACAGATACTACTGATGATATTTACTGGTACATCAGCTACAGCAATGTGATGCTAAGTGACGAGGGCTTACAGCTGGATCTTGTGGATTACAGAACGCCAGGCGAAACTACGGAAGTAGAAGGCAAGGGATATAACTGGAGTTATTATGGATATGATTCTCTGGATTCCCTCTATAAAGATGTAGTCACATCAAATATGGATGTATATAATCATGAAGATAACGTAGAAGACAAATAACAGACAAAAATCAGGGGATTGCTTAAATGCAATCCCCTGAAATCGTATATATTGAAAATTATTTCGCTTCTGTCTCAGCGCCTTCAGCATCCTCGTCTTCTTCAGGAGCAGCTTCGTACTCACCGATGTGAACAACAACCGCATCCTCAGGTGTGATGAAATGAACCTGTTTGCCTTCCGGAATCGGGAGATCTTTTACATGGATGTCACGGACATCAGCAGGATAGCCATTGAAGTCGATGACGATGGTATCCAGCAGGTTGGCTGGATCTGCTTTATAGTGGATTTCCTCCATCTCCTGTTCAACAATACCCTGAACCAGTTCTGTATGCTCCAGTTTGACAGCTACGGTTGTGGATACTTTTTCACCGGCAACCAGTGCCTGGAAGTCCAGAGCCATCAGCTGCTTCTCAATTGGATTATAATCGATATTCTTTACCAGGGCATCTACTTTTTCGCCTTCGATGTCCAGATAAATCTGAGTTCCTTCTTTATTTGCTTTAATGAATTTCGCAGCCTCGGCAGCGTCAAACTGAAGTGCTACCGGCTCTTTCATTTCTTTTCCACTAAGAATTCCTGTGACGTAACCCTCACGTCTTAATTTTTTAGCCTTTACATTTGGGTTTCTCTTCTCTGCTTTCAATGTGATCATGTCAAATTCCTCCTCCTGATGCATGGATTCCGGTAATGTTGCTGTTCGCGCTGTTCGCAGTAACACGAATTCTGCATTTCTTTTTTGACTGTGATTATTATAGCATTTCTCGACCGAAGTGGCTAACAAAAAGTTAGAAAATTTAAGAGAAATATTTTGTATTGTTTGACTTATACACGAAACTTCAATAGTAAAATTAGACAAAAACATAGCTGAGATTTGAGATTTTACAGAAAAAATTAAAACAACATGAAAAATTGCACAAATCAAGCGGCGATGAAAGCCCCCAAATTGCCATTTATTTTGTATAGAAATGAGTGATGAATACAAAATCTGATTTATTTTCTGACTCAGGAATGGAAAAATGAGGCGAGAGTCCATGTTTCGGACATGATTGGCGAGAATTGTTCTAATTAATGCAATAGACCAGTACAGATCAGGAACAGGATTCTGAAGAATACGGTCGAAATTTTACCCAGGAGAAAGAATTTAACGGAATTGCATATAATTCCCGAAATAATTTAACACACAATTCACAAACCCTTAGCGCAGCTACGATATCTGAACATCCGGAAAACTTCTATACTAAGAACCATGCGAGCGAGGAGAGAAGAGAAAGGAGATAAGTGATGTCAGAAATTGCACTTAGAAATGTATGTAAGCAATTTGATTCGGAACATTACGGTATAAAGGATTTTAATCTTGATATACATGACAAGGAATTTGTAATCTTCGTAGGTCCGTCCGGATGCGGAAAATCCACAACTTTGCGGATTATTGCAGGCCTGGAGGAAATCACAGACGGTGAACTGTGGATCGACGGAGAACTTTCCAATTATCTGGAACCAAAGGAAAGAGGAATGTCCATGGTGTTCCAGAACTATGCCTTATATCCAAACATGACTGTTTATGGAAATATGGCATACGCCCTGAAGATCCGCAAAATGCCAAAAGATGAGATTGATAAAAAAGTCCATGAGGTGGCAAAGATCCTGGAGATCGAGCAGCTTCTTGACCGGAAACCGGCAGCTCTTTCCGGTGGTCAGAAACAGAGAGTTGCCATCGGAAGTGCCATTATCCGGAAGCCGAAAGCTTTCCTGATGGATGAACCTCTTTCCAACCTGGATGCGAAACTCCGTGCACAGATGCGTGTGGAGCTCGTGAAATTACATAAACAGCTGGATACCACCATTATTTACGTAACACACGACCAGACAGAGGCCATGACTCTTGGGACTAAGATCGTGGTCATGAAAGATGGTCTGATCCAGCAGGTGGGTGCACCACAGAGTATTTATGACAATCCGGTAAATCTTTTTGTAGCAGGCTTCCTTGGTTCCCCATCCATGAACTTTTTCCAGTGTACCGTAAAAGCAGAAGAAAACAACCGCACAGCCCTTCTTCTGGATGACGCAAAAACTGTGAAAAAAGTTTATCTGGATGGCACCAGAGGAAAACAGATCGCAGACAGATATAACGGCAGACACGTGATCCTGGGAATCCGTCCGGAAGATATCTACGAAATTGAAGAGGCGAAAAAACTCGGAATTGAAAATGACAGCGTAGATGTGGACGAACCTGTAGTAAACCGGGAAATGCTTGGAGCGGAAGTGATCCTCTATTTTGATGAGCAGGGCAAAACCCTGGCAGTTCGCCTGAATCCGGAGAACCAGACCAAGGTCGGCGAAAAAGTTTCCTTATATTTTGACATGGATAAAGCCCATGTGTTTGATCCGGAAACCGAAGAGAATCTTTTTTACAGGGAGGAAAAATAATCATGGGAAACAACAGCAAAAGTAAGATCACACCGTACTTATACCTGGTACCCTGTATGCTGATCTTCGGAATTTTCCTGTTTTATCCGTTTGTAAAAACAATCTATTTAAGTCTTTACAAAACAAACAAAATGGGACAGGCAAAACTGTACGTTGGCCTGGACAACTATAAGGAACTGCTTCAGTCCGAATCCTTTATCAACAGTCTGAAAGTGACACTGATCTTTGTTCTGATCGTGGTGATCGGCGGCATGCTTCTTGGCCTGATCGCTGCAGTACTCTGTAACAAAGCATTTCCGGGAATCCGGGTGTTCAGTACTTCCTATGCGCTTCCAATGGCCATCGCATCCAGCTCTGCGGCAATGATCTTCCAGATCATGCTTCATCCGGCAGTTGGTATTGTAAACAAGCTTCTGGGACTTGATATCAACTGGCTGAACGATCCGAAGACCGCACTGATCTGTGTGGCAATTCTTACAGCCTGGCTGAACAGCGGAATCAATTTCCTGTATTTTTCCGCAGGTCTTGGAAACATTGACGAGACCATTTATGAGAGAGCTTCTGTAGATGGAGCCAGCAGTGTGCAGCAGTTTTTCAGCCTGACACTTCCAGGGCTTTCTCCGATCATGTTTTATACACTGGTAGTAAATATTATTCAGGCCTTCCAGTCTTTTGGACAGATCAAGATCCTCACAGAAGGCGGACCTAATGAATCCACCAATGTTATTGTCTATTCCATTTACAGGGACGCATTTTTCAACTACCGGTTCGGAAGTGCGGCAGCCCAGTCTGTAATCCTGTTTATAATCATTATGATCATCACACTGATCATGTTCCGTATTGAAAAGAAGGGAGTAAATTACTGATGAGTCAGATGGAAAATGTGGCAGTTCCCGCTGTGGGAAATCTGTCAAAAGAAGAACTTCTGAAGCTGAAAGAAGCCATGAATGCAAAAGCACTCACAAAGAGAAGAGCAAGAACCGCCCTTCGTGTGGCTGCCAATGTGGTGTTCGCGATTCTGATCCTGCTTCCTTTGCTTTATGCGATCAGTATTGCGATGATGCCTTCCAATGAACTGTTTACAACAGAGTTGAATCTCTTTCCCAAAAATCCGACCTTTTCCAACTTTATCAATGCATTCCGTACCGTTCCGCTTCTCCGTTTCATTTTGAATTCCTTTATCATGGCGGGATGCATTACCATCGGACAGATCATTACCTGTTCTCTTGCTGCTTTTGCGTTTTCTTTCCTGGAATTCAAAGGAAAAGGTATTCTCTTCATGGTTGTGATGGCGACCATGATGGTTCCAGGAGAGGCAACGATCATTTCCAACTATCTGACCGTATCAAGCTGGGGAATGCTGGATACTTACCAGGTGCTGATCGTGCCTTATCTTACATCTGCAATGGGAATTTTCCTGTTCCGTCAGTTTTACATGACTTTCCCGATCTCACTGTATGAATCGGCAAAACTTGACGGCTGCAGCAATCTGAAGTTTATCGTAAAGATTCTGCTTCCGCTGACAAAATCCGCCATCGGAGCCATGGCAGTGTACACCTTCATCAATGCATGGAACATGTACATGTGGCCACTTCTTGTGACAGGTTCCAACAATATGCGAACCGTTCAGATCGGTATCAGTATGCTGGACAGCGTAGATTCCCAGTCCATCACCCTGATGATCGCAGGTGTTGTCATGATCATCATCCCGTCCATTTCCATCTTTATCATTGGACAGAAACAGCTGATCCGTGGAATGTTCTCCGGAGCAGTCAAAGGCTGATACCGGAGAGAACAATAAACCCGGAGCACTTTTTCCACAGGGGAAAAGATATTGCAGTGCTGCAAGGCCTGCAGTTCATCTTATATAGAAAGAAGAAAGAAAAAGAGAAAATTTTTCAAGAGGAGAAAAAAGTTATGAAGAAAAAAATCATCGCAGCATTTCTTACCGCAGCAATGACGATCGGGTCACTTTCCGGAGTGACTGTATTCGCCGCAGATGCCGGCACAGATGAAAACGTGGAGATGGCAGATGCTTCCGATGTAGACGGAACAACCATTACTTTCTGGCATTCCATGGGTGGTGTCAATGGCGAGGCGATTGATACACTGGTAAAAAAATTCAACGATGAGAACAAATATGGAATTACGGTAGATGCTCAGTATCAGGGCGAGTATGATGATTCCCTGAACAAACTGAAAAGTGCACAGATCGGAAACATGGGTGCGGATCTTGTACAGGTATATGAGATCGGAACAAGATTTATGATCGATTCCGGATGGATCGTTCCCATGCAGCAGATGGTAGACGCAGACAATTATGATGTATCTGAGATTGAGCCGAACCTGGCTGCTTACTACACTATCGACAATGAGCTTTATTCCATGCCGTTCAACTCATCCACACCGATCATGTATTACAATAAGGATATGTTTGACAAAGCAGGTATCACAGAAGTTCCGGACAGCCTGGAAGGAATCGGCGAGATCGGACAGGATCTTCTGGACAAAGGCGGCGCAGGTGAAGTAATGTCTCTTGGAATCTACGGATGGTTCTTCGAGCAGTTCATCGGAAAACAGGGCCTTGAATATGCAAACAACGGAAACGGAAGAAAAGACGCAGCTACTGCTGTAGCATTCGATGAGAACGGTGCTGCAAAGAACATCCTTACCGCATGGAAAGACCTTAACGACAAAGGTTTCGCACCGATCGTTGGAAAAGGCGGCGATGCAGGACTTGCAGATTTCTCCGCAGGAAAAGCAGCTATCACACTTGGTTCCACAGCTTCCCTGAAACAGATCCTTCAGGATGTAAACGGAAAATTTGAGGTTGGTACCGCATATTTCCCGAAGATCAAATCCAGCGACGAGGGTGGTGTTTCCATCGGTGGTGCATCTCTCTGGGCATTGAACAACAACGATCCGAAAAAACTTCGTGCAACATGGGAATTTGTAAAATTCCTTATTTCTCCGGAATCTCAGGCTTACTGGAACGCACAGACCGGATACTTCCCTGTAACTGTAAAAGCTCAGGACGAACAGGTATTCAAGGACAATGTTGAGAAATATCCACAGTTCCAGACAGCGATTGACCAGCTTCATGATTCTTCCGCAGACTATGTAGGTGCTCTGTTAAGCGTATTCCCGGAGGCGAGAGCTACTGTGGAATCCGAGATCGAGAGCATGCTCAATGGAAAAGAAGATGTGGATACAGCTGTGAAGAACATGGCAGATTCCATCAACAAATCCATCGAAGAGTATAATCTGGTGAATGAATAATCGCAAAAAGCGCGGAAATTGAAAAAGAAAAATAAATATTAACAGTCAAAAATCCCTGGAAAAATTCCGGGGATTTTTGCCATATTTACAGAGAAAAACGGTGCGAACGGAAAATATCAGAATAAAAATCAGAGGAATCTCTGGACGTAAGAGTATATATTGGCTATAATGGTATGGTTAATAACAACTCCTAAGGAAGGGAGAAAAAATCTGTGAACAGAAGTAAAAGAGAAGATTATAAAAGATTTGTGGTGTTTTGTCTGGCGAGTCTGATCATTATTGCGCAGACAGCAATCTTTGCTTATGTGTGGTATGATTTTTACAGCAGCCTGATCCTGAAACCATTCTGGAGAAAAGGTAACTGGGTGCTGATCCTGATCTATGCACTGATCTATCTGATGTTTGCCAAGCTTTACGGAGGATTGAAGGTAGGCTATCTGAAAAGGATCGACGTGTTTTATTCGCTGACTTTGGCAAGTATCTGTACCAATGTTGTAACGTATTTTCAGATCACTCTGATCAACCGCTGGTTCCTTGCAGCCGGTCCTATCATAGAAATGACGCTGGTCCAGATTGTAGTAACCATCCTCTGGATCTGGGGAAGCCGCTTTATTTATTCCAGACTGTACGGAGCCAGAAGACTTCTGGTTATCTACGGTGACCGTGATCCCGGAGATGTCATCCACAAGATGAACACCCGAAAGGATAAATACGATATCAGCGGCAAGGTACACATCCGCGAAGGAGAAGAGAAGATCCACGCCATGATGGAAGATTATGAAGGCGTGATCATCTGGGATCTTCCGTCCCAGATCCGAAACAAGTATCTGAAATACTGTTTCTCTCATTCCATCCGCTGTTACATGAGCCCGAAGATTTCTGATATCATTCTGTTGGGAACGGACCGGATCCACCTGTTTGATACCCCGCTTCTGATGTGCAGAAACCAGGGACTTTCCATGGAGCAGCGCGCAGCGAAGAGACTTCTGGATATTGTTGTTTCCGGCCTTGGAATTATTGTATCTTCCCCGATCATGCTGATCATTGCCATTGCGGTGAAAGCCTATGATGGCGGCCCGGTATTTTATCTTCAGGATCGTCTCACTTATAGGGGAAAAGAGTTCCGTATCCGGAAATTCCGAAGCATGTGTGTGGATTCCGAGAAGAACGGAGCACGTCTTGCATCCAAACATGACTCCCGTATCACACCGGTGGGACATGTTCTCCGTAACCTGCATCTGGATGAACTTCCGCAGCTGTTTAATGTATTTGCGGGAGATATGTCTCTGGTAGGCCCACGCCCGGAACGAGATGTGATCATGCAGGAATACGAGCAGGAGATCCCGGAATTCCATTACCGTCTTAAGGTAAAAGCAGGACTGACCGGTTATGCACAGGTCTATGGCAAATATAACACCACACCGTACGACAAGCTGAAACTGGACCTGTTCTATATTGAGAATTATTCATTCCTTCTGGACATCAAGCTTCTGTTTATGACTGTGAAGATCTTTTTCCAGAAAGAAGTATCCGAAGGTGTGGATGACGATCAGAAGAATGCCCTGAAAGATTCACAGGATAAATAGGAAATAATACGAAATCAAAAAGTGCGTGTCAGGCTGGTTCTGGCGCGCATTTTGTAAATAAAGAAAAGGGAGGTCGTTTTTATGGAAAAACCACTGGTTTCCGTGATCATGCCGGTTTATAACGGTGAGAAATATATTGGAAAAGCAATCGAGTCCGTACTGGCACAGAACGTTCCAACAGAACTTCTTGTCATTGATGACTGCTCCACAGACAAAACAGAACTTACCGTAATGAAATATATGGACAGCGGAAATATCCGTTATATCCGAAATAAAGAAAATATGGGAGCCGCCCGTTCCAGAAACCGGGGAGTAAAAGCTTCAAAAGGAAAATACATTGCCTTTCTGGATGCGGATGACTGGTGGGAAAAGGGCAAGCTGGAAGCACAGGTAAAGACGATGGAGCTTACCGGATGTGATATCTGTTCTACCGGGAGAGAGCTGATGCAGCCGAATGGACACACCACAGGGAAATACATCCCGGTAAAAGAACGTATTACCTATCATGATCTTCTGAAACATAACAGCATTAACTGCTCGTCTGTGCTTCTTAAGAGAGAAGATGCCCTTGCGTTTCCGATGACTCACGATGACAGTCACGAAGACTATATTACCTGGCTGAAGATACTTCGGAGAGGCGGTTTTGTAGTGGGGATCAATAAACCGTATCTGAAGTACCGGCTCAGCGAAGGGGGAAAATCCAGAAACAAACTGAAATCTGCCGCAATGACTTATCAGGTGTATCGTTATGTCGGATATGGACGTCTGAAAAGCCTGCTCTTTTTTATTTCCTATGCAGTTCACGGAGTATGGAAATACCGTTAAAAACAGGGATTACAGGGAAAAAAATATCGTCCTGTATAGTTTTGGAAATGGAGAATAATTGTGGCAAATATTAATTTTTTATTTCCAAATTCATAAAGGTATGTTATTATTTATTCATACTTTCATCAAAATTAAGTAAGAATCTCTGACCTGATGAAGGAACAGAGGGAATTATCAGTAAGAATATTACAAGGTGGAAACAAATGAAACAGAGAATGGAAAGTCAGGGGGTACCATATTCCTACCTGGTTGATAACATTAAAGTATTATTGATTTTTCTTGTTGTATTTAACCATCTGATCGCTTTTCAGCTGGTTAAAGTGGACGTTGTGGTGCGTTATGTATGGTATGCCATTACTATTTTTCATATGCCTGCATTTGTATTTATGTCCGGATATCTGTCCAAGAAGCCGCAGGATGTGCTGAGGAATGTGAAGAATCTTCTGATTCCTTATATTCTTGGATACAGCCTGACCTGGTATGCATATATCTGGCTCGGCAAGAGTATGGATTATGAGCTGCTTCGCCCGTCTGGCACGGTTATGTGGTATGTGCTGGCATTATTTGCATACAGACTGACTATTGAAGCACTGGGTAAGGTGCGTTTTATTGTGCCGATAAGTATTATTTTTGCGTTATGGGCAGGAACAAGACCGGAATTTACAACATATCTTTCTACTTCAAGGATTGTTGTATTTTTTCCTTTTTTTGTGGCAGGCTATCTGTGGAAGAGTGATTATACCAAGATTGTCCGTAAGTTCAAGGGAAAATGGGTTCTGGTGCCGATTTCGGGACTGCTTCTGTACGGAATCCCGAATTTTATGATCGCCAATGAAATGCCGGTTGATATCCTCAGAGGTAATCACTCTTATCAGGTATCGGGAATGGATGATGTCACTGGAATGCTGATCCGTCTTCTGATGTATCTGGTATCTTTTGTGCTGGTCCTTACTTTTCTGGCACTGATGCCGGACAGGAAGCTGCCGATCACCTTCGTGGGAAGAAATACCATGGGTATTTACTTCTTCCATTATCCGATCATGATCGTGTTAAATGGTCTGCTTCTTCTCAGCATCCCGCAGACATTGAATGTATGGGCACTGTTCGGAATTTCCTGGCTGTTTGTGCTGATTCTCGGAAGTGCGCCGGTTTCCTTCATTTACAATGGCATCCTGAAGCTTCTGACTTTTATCCTGTTTAAGAAAGAAAAACAGGTCCAGGATGAAGGACTGGAGGAAGAATACGACGAAGAAGACGACTATGAGATCATGCGTAAGAGAAAGAAAGCGATCGAAGAGCTGGCTGCAACACTGGAGGAAGAGACAGAGGATGCCGGAGATCCTCAGGAGTTTCAGGAGCTTCAGGATGCACTGGAAGAAGAGAATGACAGTGCGGAAGAGTTTTTTGATGAAGAAGATTTTTATGTGGAAGAGGACATGCTGACGGGAAAGGAAGATCAGAAAGAGCAGGACGTATAATGAAAAGAGTCATTACTTATGGTACTTTTGATCTGTTCCATCAGGGACATTATAATATTCTGAAGAGGGCAAGAGAGCTGGGAGATTATCTGATCGTGGGAGTCACCAGCGAGAGTTATGATATTGAACGCGGTAAGCTGAATGTTCAGGACAGCCTCCTGAAAAGGATTGAGAATGTCCGGAAAACAGGTTTTGCAGATGAGATCATTGTAGAGGAATATCAGGGACAGAAACTCAGCGATATCACCAAGTATAATATTGACCTTCTGGTTGTCGGATCGGACTGGCGCGGGAAGTTTGATTATCTTAAGAACTATTGCCAGGTGGTTTATCTGGAACGGACCAAGAATATTTCCAGCACCAAACTGAGAAGTGAGGGAACCATTTACCGTGTAGGCATTGTAACTGATGATGCGGAAGATAATGGAATGGTTCTGGAATCCAAATTTGTAAGCGGGCTTCATGTGGAGAGTGTTTACTCAGAGGATATTTTTGTTGCCCGGGAGTTCTGTGACAGATATGAACTGGACTCTTATGGTACAGATTACGGGGAATTCCTGAACGGTCTGGATATCATCTATATTAAATCCGGTCTGAAAAACAGGGCGGCTTATATAAGGCATGCACTGGAGCAGAATAAATATGTGATCAGTGACACGCCGATGACGCTGGCTCCGGGGGAAATGGAAGAACTGTTCGCACTTGCGAAAGAACACAGGGTAGTTCTTGTGGAAAGGCTTACCCTTGTTTATCTGCGCGCTTTTACACAGCTTGTATGGCTTACACATGGTGCGCTGGTAGGAGATGTGATCGCTGTAAAGTGTGCGGTTTCCCAGGATGATTTTGAAGGCGGCAAGACATTTAACGAGACAGTAAGCCAGGCGCTCTGTGCATGCATCAAGCTTCTTGGCAGCAATTATCTGGATGTGAATACCAATGCTGTGAAGGGAAATAACGGAGAATTTATTTATGATATGATCACTGTCCGTTATCCGAAATCACTGGCGACCATAGAGATCGGAACAACGGTTGATGTGGAGAATGAGCTTGCGATCATCGGAACCAGAGGCCGCATTACAGTACCCAATGACTGGTGGAATACAGGATATTTTGAAGCGAAAGTGGAAGGTCAGGAGTTTCTGAAACGATACAGCTTTAATTTCGAAGGAAACGGACTTCGTTATCTTCTTCAGGAGCTGATGATCATGATCCGTGACAGACGGACGGAGTGTACGAGATTTTTTTATGAAGAATCCGAGACGCTGGCAGAGCTTTTGAAAATTATTGATCAAAGAGGTTAACAGATGACAGAAAAACAGGAACTTCTTTTGCAGCTCTTCCGGGAGGTTGACGCAATCTGCAAAAAGCACAATCTTAGATATGTAATGGCAGGGGGAACACTGATCGGAGTTCTTCGAAATGAGGGATTTATCCCATGGGATGATGATGTAGATATCTATATGCCAAAGAGTGACTGGGATAAATTTGTAGAGATCTGCAAAACAGAAATGCCGGACAACCGGGCAATTTACTGCTCAGACGTAGACCGCACCTATACCAACAGTTTTCCGCGATATGGAAGTACAGATACCTGTTCCATCCATAAGCATCAGATCATCGGAGACGATAAAGCCGGAGAGATCATAGATGTTCTGACACTGGATCCGATCCCGGATGATGACAGGGAGTATGAGAAGTACAGAACATACATGATGATCTATACGGATCTTATCAATATCAGTATGGTAGTCGGAGCAAGATGGGAAATTTCTGCATGGAAGTATCTGTACTGGCTGTTCCGATATAAATTTTTCGGAAAAGACAGAACACTGAAAAAACTGGAAAAACTCATGTTTTCATATAAAGAGGAAGAGTGCAGCCGCTATGCCATGCGCTGGGGTGGCTGCCCGTTTCTTTTTGATAAGGATATGATGTTTCCGGTGAAATATATGGATTTTGAAGGGGAAAAGGTAATGGTTCCCCACAGGGTCAGTGATTATCTGATCTGGCATTACGGGGACGAATGGTCCTATATACCGCCTCATGGGGAAAGAGAATCCCATGAGTCTATTTATGTACCGGGAGCGAATTATCAGGAAATCCGTGATGAATATATGCCGAGGATATCCAGAGGAAGAATTCGCAGACAGATGACATTCCGTAAATTTTACTGTCTGCTTATGGCAAAAAAAGACCATAAACTGGATGTTGAGCGAAACCGGATCAGAGCAGAAGCAGCGGCGAAGGATCTTGAGGCGAGACTTCTGAGATCTGAGAGATCACTGGAAACTCTGCTGGCAGAGAAGCGCTTTGACGTGCTGAATGAGATTTTTGACAACTATTATAAGATCCAGCTCAGTGCAGAATTTATCGGCCGTGAGGATTATAACGGGATACGGCCATTTTATCATCCTACACTGATCCGTACAGAGGACGGTACTTTTCAGGCTGCCATGCTGACCCTGATCTATACAGAGCGTGTTTCCAAAGCATATCGCATGTATGAAGTACGCAGAAAAATGGATCATATTACTCCAAAAATGGAACAGACGGTGGAAGATATCCGTGCATTCCGGAAAGCTGCCAGTCTGTATGAATTTCACGAGAAGAAAGAAGCAGAAGCGATCGTAGATGACCTTCTGAAAAAATATCCGGATGCGCCTGGCTTTATAAAGTTCAAGTGCAGGTTTGTTATGGAACGCCTTGAAGAGGTGAAGGATTTTTCCGAGGCAGAAAAATTTCTGGCGTATTGTCTGAAGCATTTTCCGCAGGATGGATACTTCATCAAATATAAGGGCGATCTCCTCTGGAAAAAAGGTCTTCAGAATGAAGCCATGGAAAAGTACGCACTTGCAAGAGAAACCACCAACAATGGAATTGTGCATCTTGAGCTGGATAAGTTCCTTCAGGACAAAAAAACACAGGTCATTTCCCAGTGCAGAAAACTTCTGGAAGCACGTCATAAGTCCGAGGCATCTGTTTACATGGAACTCTGGAAAAAATTACTGCCGGAGGATACAGAAATAGACGGAGCATTTTATCTGGCAAAGGTATCTGTTGTGCGCACAAAAGCGGAGCTTGAGGAACTGGTAAAAGAGCTTTATCTGAAAATCGGTATTTCTGGTAAGATAGAAAAGAAGCCGCTTTCGGAGGAAATGCTTTACCGGGAGGCACTTACCCTGGCATGGAAACGGTTTGGATATCCGGAAGTTCTTGCTGACTGCCGTACCAGATTTCTGTGTACAGACGAAGTAAGTGATATGGAATATCTGGCAGAAGAAGTCAGAAGCTATCTGGTTCATAAGCAGTGGCAGGGAGAAACCTGGAAACTTCTTGGCGATATCCGCAGAAAGCAGGGCCAGACAAAGGAAGCTTTCGAAAATTATTTCAAAGCTCTGGAGCATATGCAGCATCCATATCTTAAGACGGAACTTGCCGGAATCTTCCTGCGAGATCTTTACAATGGCAGCAAAAGAAGTGCGTTTTTTGCAAAGAAATCCGATGTATCGGAATTTCTGGATGTCTGGCTGGATAAATACAAAAGCCAGGAAAATATTCAGGAACTTCTGAAAAAGATCATGTAGTTGTACCATACACCAAAACAATAGAAATGAGGCAGAGTGTATTGAACAGAGAACAACAGAAAGTACTGGAACTCCTTAAAGAAATAGATATCATATGCAGAAAAAACAAGATCACATATTTTCTTTCTCCGTATCTTACTCTCTGCGCAGTGACGGAACGGCCTTTTCCACTGAATCCCGAAGCTGGTGTTATATATATGAAAACCGGAGACATGGAAAGGTTCAAGAATGTTTTTGAAGAGGAACCGGTGCTGAGGAGAGCGTTGGAATCCATGGACAGTTATAAATATTTCCCCGGATTTTATCTTCGGTATACAGATAAAGACACATTGTTTTACAAGATGGATGATTACGGAAAATTTCAGTATCCCGGTATGGCAGTAAGAATACTGCCGCTGCAATGTGAATATGGTCCCAGGAGAAAATATCTCTGGAACCGTATGCGGGAAGATGGATGGAGAAGAATCCACGAAAGAAAAGAAAAGTGGAGAAATCAGAGAGCTTTTGCCTGTGTCTGTATGGTACGTCTGCTTATGCTCTGTGGAAGAGGATGGCTCGGTAAGAGGATATTTCGGGATCTGCTCCATCAGCCACAGGAAGATGTACAGAATTATGTGGTGCGTTTTCTGAATAAAAATGTCTATTATCCTGCATATGTTTTTGAGGAACAGAAGGAAGTAGAGATTGAGGGAGAACATTTTTTTATACCGGTTGATGCAGAGAAATATCTTATGACTTCCTACGGAGCGAATTACCGGGATAAAGGACCTGAGAATTACCGTCAGAGTGCCATAGCTGTGTGCAGCACACTGATTCCCTGCGAAGAATTCATGCAGCAGGGAAAAGATCTGAAGAGACTTGCTTCCCGGAGAAAAAGAAGAGCACGCCGGCAGAAATTTGGTCTCAGCTACCGGGAATATTTCAACCAGTGCTGGAATTACGCAAAGCTCTGCGGTAAAAAATATACATGTGCGAGAGCATATCGAAAGAAGTTGGATTATATCCGAAACCTGCATAAGAATCAGGATTATGTGCAGCTGGAAATTGTGTTTGGCAGATATACGGATATGATGAATAAATGCCTGAAATACGATGAGATATTTGAAGCAGATCCGGAATTACTGGATATCTATATTCAGTATCTGGAAAAAACAGGCAGAGTTGGTTTTATGGAAAAGGTAAAAAAATATGTTTAAAATGAAGCTTACAGATTATGTTGTAGAATTTTTACAGAAAAAAGGGATCCGGGATTTCTTTGGATATCAGGGAACCATGATCGCACATCTGGTAGATTCCATTGAAAAGAATCCTCATACAAAAAGTCATTCCAGCTATCATGAGCAGGGAGCTGCTTTTGCGGCCTGCGGTTATGCTCAGGCGAAAGGAGCCTGCGGCTGTGCATATGCCACAAGCGGTCCCGGAGCTGCCAATCTGCTCTCCGGCGTGGCTGATGCATATTTTGATTCGCTTCCGGTGATCTTTATTACCGGACAGCTCAATACCTATGAGTATTCCGGTATTGCAGGACTTCGACAGCAGGGCTTTCAGGAGATCGATATGGTTTCCATGGCGAAGCCGGTAACCAAGTATGCCATACAGGTCCGTGACCCGAAAGATATCGTCCGGGAACTGAACCTGGCATGGCAGATCGCCAACACAGGACGGAAAGGCCCGGTTCTTATCGACCTGCCTATGAATGTACAGAGAAGTGAAGTGGAAGATCCGGTTTATGATATGAAATTTTCTGAAGAAGAGATCGATACAGCCATATATGGAAAAAATGATCCTGAGAATGGAGCCGCTTTTTACAGGGATGCTGTTGCAAAAGCAGATTCTTCTGATGCGGCAGAGGCAGCAGAGTATATTCTGGATAAGATTAAAGGTGCGAAACGTCCGGTATTTATGATCGGCCACGGAGCGAATGGCGAAACAGAAAAAATGCTTACTGATCTCGCACGCGTCCATCATATTCCTATGATCACAAGTGTACTCGCCCGTTCTGTTCTGAAATTTGATGATCCGCTGAACTTCGGATGTATCGGCGGTGCCTACGGACACCGGTATGCAAATATGATCGCCAATGCGAAAAGTGATCTCCTGCTTTGTTTTGGGATTTCGCTCTGCACACGCCAGATCGGAACGAAGGTCCATGAGTTTGCCAAGGGAGCGGAGATCGTCCGTGTGGATATCGATCCTTATAACCTTCAGAGAGAGATCCATGAGGGAAGAAAAGGGGAGAAATGTTTTTGCGTCAGCGCAGAGGATGTAGCGTGTAAACTGACAGAGCAGCAGGCGCAGATCGGCTCTTATGAGGAATGGCTGGCTGTATGCCGGAAGATCCGAAAAGAGCTGGAGCAGGTGGATGATGCAACACCGCAGCGTTATCCGAACCGCATGATCGCATATTTAAGTGACAGGCTTTTCGATACTGGAGCCGTTGCTGTGGATGTGGGACAGCATATGGTCTGGAGCTATCAGTCCTTTCACAACCGACAGGGCCAGAAGACACTTTTTTCCGGTGGACATGGCGCCATGGGATATGCACTTCCGGCAGCGATCGGTGCTTATTATGCAACAGGAAAACCGGTGGCATGTATCTGCGGAGACGGAGCATTCCAGATGAACATTCAGGAACTGCAGTGGGTGAAGCGTGAGAACATCCCGGTAAAAATGATCGTGATGAATAATGAGGCGCTGGGAATGATCCGTCATCTCCAGAGAGACTATTTTGACTGCGTGTATGCGGATACTTCCGATGGCAGCGGATTTTCTTCCTGTAATTTCTCAGACGTGGCGCAGGCTTACAAAATTCCTGCGAAGCGTATCCAGGGAGAAGATGTGGAGAAATATGCCGGTAAGTTTCTGGAACAGAGCGGACCGGAGCTTCTGGAGATCATGCTGGAGCATGGAACTTACGCATACCCGAAGACCTGTCTGGGAGAGCCGATCCATAACCAGCAGCCTTATATACCGAAACCGATATTTGATGAACTGATGGAGTTATAAAATGGGAAAAATAACTGTGATCACAGGCGGTACCTCCGGAATCGGAAGAGGGATCGCCGAAAAGATCCTGGCGGAATCTGCGAAAGAAGACAGGATCTTTGTAACATACGGACATGATGAGAAAAAGGCTGCTGTTTTTCGGGACAGCCTTCCTGAGGAAAAAAAATCTCAGGTGATCCTGATGAAGGCAGATATGTCTTCCTATGATGAAATGATGGCTTTTGTGGAAGAGCTGAAAAAACGGGCTGATCATATTGACTGGCTGGTAAGCAACGCCGGGATCAGCACCTATGCGAAATATGAGGACTATAGTTTTGAGGAATGGACAAGGATCGTAAACACCAATCTTTCCGTGCCGGTATTCATGGTCAAAGAACTGCGGCCCATGATGGTGGAAGGCGGCAGTGTGCTTTTTACCGGTTCCTATGCAGGGCAGCAGGCGTATTCTTCTTCCCTTGTATACGGAGTTACCAAGGCGGCCATTCATTTCCTGACCAAATCTCTGGTAAAGGAATTTGAGCCAAAAGGCATCACCGTTAATGTCATTGCACCGGGATTTATCGAAACTCCCTGGCACAGTGCCCGCACCCAGGAGAGCTACGACCGTATCAACAGAAAGATCGCCCTTCACAGGTTTGGAACTGTGGAGGAAGTGGCGGATATGGCGTACGCGGTGCTGTCTAATGGGTATATGAACGGCAGTGTTGTGGATATCCATGGAGGATATGATTACTTTTAATACCAGTCGAAAGTGTGCAGGAAGACAGAAGAAGACACGTTGTGCCTGCACATAAGAGGCTTCTTATGACTTGCTGCATAGGGGCGACGCCCCGAAAACGAGATGCAGCGAAGCGGAATCGAGTTTGTGCACTTGAGGCGTCTGTATGGAACCGTGAATTTCTTTATATATTAAGCGAAAAAGGCTTGACTTGCACACCTGCTCTGTGATAAAATTGACGAGCGACATGGAAGTTAGGTCTTTTTTTTATGCCCGAAAATGACGACGGATACACGTTCCGGGCGGCGTAAAAGACCGTGCAAATGAAAACACTGGAGGTGGAAGTTGTGCGCGTTAAGATTACATTAGCATGCACCGAGTGCAAGCAGCGTAACTACAATATGACGAAGGAGAAAAAGAACCATCCTGAGAGAATGGAGACCAAGAAATATTGTAAGTTCTGTCATACACACACTCTGCACAAGGAAACAAAGTAATCACAGAGATTTGTGAGGTTATGCTATGGAAAAACAGAAATCTGCGGATAAGCCGCAGAAGAAAAGTTGGTTTCAGGGACTTCAGTCAGAATTTGAGAAGATTGTCTGGACAGACCGTCCCACACTGGCAAAGCAGACTGTTGTGGTCGTGATCATCACGATCATCCTGGCAGCGGTTATCAGTGTAATGGATTCCGGAATCCTGGAATGCATTAATTTCTTAATGAAGTAAGGACAAGGTGATTATATGTCAGAAGCAGCAAAATGGTACGTTGTCCATACCTATTCCGGGTATGAGAACAAGGTAAAAGCCAACATTGAAAAGACGATCGAGAACAGACACCTGGAAGACCAGATCCTGGAGGTACGTGTTCCGCTGCAGGATGTAGTGGAGATGAAGAACGGAACCTCAAGACAGGTTCAGAAAAAGATGTTTCCAGGCTATGTGCTTCTCAATATGGTGATGAATGACGATACCTGGTATGTTGTCCGTAACACCAGAGGTGTTACCGGATTCGTAGGGCCGGGATCGAAGCCTGTGCCTCTTACAGAGGAGGAAATGATGCCGCTTGGTATCCAGAAACCGGATATCGAAGTGGACTTCGCAGAGGGCGACATGGTAGTCGTTACTGGTGGTGCATGGAAAGATACTGCAGGTGTGATCACAGGTATCAACATGCAGAAACAGACAGTAACGATCAATGTTGAGCTTTTCGGTCGTGAAACACCGGTAGAGATAAGTTTCACAGAAATCAAAAAAGCTGAGTAATTAAAAAACAAGGTAACAGCAAGTGGGAGGGACACACCCCCGCCAATACCACATAGGAGGTGCCGAAAATGGCAAAGAAAGTAACAGGATATATCAAATTACAGATTCCGGCTGGTAAAGCAACTCCAGCACCACCTGTAGGTCCGGCTCTTGGACAGCACGGTGTAAACATCGTACAGTTTACTAAGGAGTTCAACGCAAGAACAGCTGATCAGGGAGATCTTATCATCCCGGTTGTCATCACTGTTTACGCTGACAGAAGTTTCAGCTTCATAACCAAGACTCCGCCGGCAGCAGTTCTTCTTAAGAAAGCTGCAAACATCAAATCTGGTTCCGGTACACCGAACAAGACTAAAGTAGCTAAAGTTACTAAGGCACAGGTTCAGGAGATCGCTGAGCTGAAGATGAAAGACCTCAATGCAGCATCCATCGAGGCTGCTATGAGCATGATCGCCGGTACAGCAAGAAGTATGGGAATCGAAGTCGTAGACTAATAAATACCGAAGATTAAGTTCGGGGTTCCCGTAGAAAAAGTGAAATTTTCAAGTGGGAGGGCTTTTCCCCGCAAATACCACAGGAGGTTATAGAAATGAAACGAGGAAAGAAATATGTGGAAGCTGCGAAAGCAGTAGACCGCGCAACATTATATGATGCACCAGAGGCTATCAGCCTTGTTAAAAAAGCAGCTGTAGCTAAGTTCGACGAGACCATCGAAGTTCACATCCGTACAGGCTGCGATGGACGTCACGCAGATCAGCAGATCCGTGGAGCAGTTGTTCTGCCACACGGAACAGGTAAAAAAGTTCGTGTACTTGTATTTGCTAAAGATGCTAAGGCAGAAGAGGCAAAGGCAGCAGGAGCAGACTTCGTAGGAGCTGAGGACCTCATTCCGAAGATCCAGAACGAGGGATGGCTTGACTTTGACGTTGTAGTTGCAACACCGGATATGATGGGCGTTGTAGGTCGTCTTGGTCGTGTACTTGGACCGAAAGGTTTAATGCCAAACCCGAAAGCTGGTACTGTAACAATGGACGTAACAAAAGCTGTTAACGACATTAAAGCAGGTAAGATCGAGTATCGTCTTGACAAATCCAACATCATCCATGTTCCGATCGGAAAGGCTTCCTTTACCGAGGAGCAGTTAAGCGACAACTTCCAGACGCTTATGGGAGCTATCACAAAGGCTAGACCTAGCACACTGAAAGGTCAGTATCTGAAGAGCGTTACAATCGCTCCGACAATGGGACCTGGTGTTAAGCTTAACCCGGTTAAATTAGCTCAGTAATAAATTTTAAATGCCCTGTACAGAGGAGACTTTGTACAGGGTATTTTTTTGTATAGGTATCTTGATTTTTTCTTCAATGCTTTTATAATAAATAAGGCTCAAGCAGATTTGGAAAATTATTAGAGATTTTTCATATAAAGTTTACAGATGAAATTCTGAATTGTGTTAAGATAAAAATGACGGGGAAAACAGGGCAGATAATGTTTTCCACGGGGATATTGTGGATGAGTTGATCTGAATGGGGAGTATAAGTTGAAATCAAAAAAGCGTAAAGCGAAGAAAATAAAAAAAGAAGTAAACAAAGTAAAAATGGCACTCTGCCTTCTGGTGGAGGCGATTGTGATCCTGACACTTGTAGTGATCATAGGCTGGAATAAAGGTGTAGGAGACTGGATGGAGTCGTTGCAGAGACCTGTTGTCCGTAAGCTTGAAATGAGCGGTATCAACAGCCCGTATGCAGTTCTGATGCAGGTAAAAGGTGGAAAGATCATCGGAAATATGAAGGGCGATGAGAAAATCTATCCAGCTTCCATGACGAAGATCATGACTGTGATCGTGGCCATTGAGAACCTGGATGATCTGGATGAGGAGATCACCCTGACTCAGGAGATGTTTGCCGGACTTTACGAGCAGGATGCCACACAGGCCGGTTTTCAGCCCGGTGAGACCGTGCGAGCCATTGATCTTCTTTATGGTGCCATGCTGCCATCTGGCGCGGAGTGCTGTATCGCACTGGCGGATACCGTAGGCGGTTCCAGGGATGGATTTGTGGAAATGATGAATAAAAAAGCGCAGAAGCTTGGAATGAATGGAACGCATTTCTGTGATACTACCGGACTGCATGATCCGGATCATTACAGTACGGTGAGGGATATTGCAGTGCTGCTCAGATATGCACTTCGGAACGATACGTTCAGAGAGATCATTGAGAGTCCGCGGCATTCTACCGGAGTTACCAACATCCACCCCAGTGGAATTACATATTACAGTACCATGTTCAAGAACCTTTCGGATACTTCTGTTACTGGGGGCAAGATCCTGGGAGGCAAGACGGGATATACCAGTGAGGCGGGCCTGTGCCTGGCCAGCTTTGCGGAAATTTATGACCGGGAATATATTCTGGTAACTGCCGGCGCTGCGGGGAATACGGGAAGCCCGCTGCATGTGCAGGATGCGGTAACGATCTATAACCGGCTTGGAAAGGCTATTGAAGCACAGATGACAGAGAGTGATGGATCGGAGTCCTGAAGACAGATAAGGGATATATTATTCCGGGTAAACTTTTTTGTGCCATGTTGTAAAATATTGACACGATTGGTATGAAAACGTATAATCATAACATAGTATTGCGACAGAGAAAACGGGTTCTGTGTATAATACACAGGATCCATTTTTTGTATTCAAAAATGGGAAAAAGTTGCAGGAGAAGGAGGAAATATCTATGAAAAAGAAAGTGGTTTCATTACTGATCGCAGGTCTTATGATGCTGGAACCATGCACGATGGCAGATGCGGCAGATCTTTCTGACACGGAAGTGATCGAGCAGAGCGTGGAAAGCGCAGGGGATTCTGTGGAGACAGAAGCAATGGGGGAGACTCCAGAGGAGACAGGAGATATTGCAGAATCCGGGGCACAGGAGCTGTTCCGGATATGCCGGATGGGCTTTTTACGCAGCCGTGGGCAGCATTCGACATTACCAGGGTAAAAGTCAGTGATGGAATCTCCACATTGGGTGCAAATACGTTTGCGAGTATGTTGTATCTGGAAGAAGTGGAACTAGGAAAAAATGTCAAAAAGATCGGAACAGAGGCATTTTACAATGACACCGTACTGAAAAAGATCAATTTTCCAGATGGCCTTACATCTGTAGGTGATGGAGCTTTCTGGTTCTGTGGAGGTCTGGAAGGAGAACTGAAACTTCCCAAAAGTATTACCAGCATAGGAAAAAAGGCTTTTAACGGCTGTGACAGCCTGAAAAGTATCGTATTGCCGGAGAGCCTGAGAGAAATTCCGGCGGGCGCATTTCAGTATGATTACAATGTTAAAAGAATATTCATTCCTGCAAGTATCACAAAAATCGACAAGACTGCGTTTGAAGGCTGTGATCCATCAGTGATCCAGTATACAGGAACACAGGCACAGTGGAAAAAGCTGCAGCTTGATACAGTTTTTAATCCGGATTTTATGAATATTGAGTATAATTTTGCATCAGATAAAGTAGATGAACATATCTGGAGCCAGGAAAGAGAATGGGACGGAGAAGATCCTTACGACTGCACGGTTGCAAGAACTAAAAGCTATCACTGCATCGTTTGCGGCGCAATCGACGAAAGAAGTACGGTTACCGTGCCAGGTAAGGAACATACCTGGAGTGCAGAGAAGATCTATGATGAAAAAAATGATATGGATTTTTATGACTGTACAAAGGGTGGAACCAAGAGTTATCATTGCAAAGAATGCGGTGCGATTGATAAAGATTCCACAGAACCGATCCTGCCGAGAAGTGCACATTCTTACGGACCATGGGAAGTGACGCAGGAAGCTACCATAAGCCAGCCGGAAAAAAAGATGCGTACATGTAAAGTATGCTATTACACAAGTAGGGTAACCGGAAATAAGCTTACCCCAACCATAAAAGTTTCCAGAACAGCAGTAACTCTGAACCCACAGCAGAAGCTGACATCCCTTTATGTGACTTATAAAAAAGGTGATTCCGTGGTTTCCTGGAAATCCAGCAATACGAAGGTTGCCACAGTTACAAAACAGTCAAACGGAAAGTGTGTGGTTGTTGCTGGCAAAACTCCAGGCAGGGCAACTCTGACCGTTACACTCAAGAGTAACAAAAAAGCATATGTGACGGTGACTGTTCGTTCTGTTAAAACGACAAAGATTACAGGGGTAAAATCTTCCCTTGTCCTTCGGGTGAAGAAAACTGCCACATTGAAACCGGTTCTTACACCGAGAACCAGTACGGAGAAGATTACTTATAAATCAAGTAATACAAAAGTTGCGACTGTTACTTCTGCTGGTAAGATCATAGCGAAGAAAAAGGGTACGGCTTATATTTATGTGAAGTCCGGAAGTAAGACTGTGAAATGTAAGGTTGTAGTGAAATGATTTTTGGCTTTTGTGAAAAGTGGGGGGAAAACCGTGGGGAAGGGAAGCATTCGAAGTTGCGAAGGCCATTTCCCTTCCCCACACCCCAACCCTCCGGCCACGCCGCTGTGATGCGTTGTAGAGGGTGATAATTTATCGGCTCAGTCCTGTATGCTGCTGTATTGGCAGCGACAGGCTGAGTCGATTTTTTGTTTTACCGTACGGGAAAGCGGCCCGCATAGCGGGCCTGTTCCCTGAGATTCATTGGAAGAGTTGGCGGGCCTGTTCCCTGAGAGCGTCTTAAACATAATTGCGGTATGAAAGTCAAGCGGATATTTGCAATCCGCTTCGCTACGTAGCTCTACACCAAATAACTGCTCCGCAGTTTATCAGGAGGAGCTTGCACTCCTCATGATACAAGCAAGTCCCCACCCATTGCTTATTGCTTTTCGCAACCCCGCAGGGGACTTACTTGATTTGGTTAAAATTAATTACAAACAGAACAGGTCCCAGGAAACAACAGAAACAGGCCTGCCAAGCAGGCCGCATTTCGTCCAAAGCGAATAAAAATCGGCACAACGAACCACACTCAATACCGTAGAATCCATCGCCCCTCCGATAAACATACACATTCCCACAACCTGCAGCAAATTGCGTGGCCGGAGGGGAGGAGCGCGAGGAGGGGAAATGGCCTTCGCAACTAGGAATGCTTCCCCTCCTCGCAAAAACGCCCGCAGCGAAAGCGCCCCGCCCGGGCAGGGCAAAACCCACTGCGAAGTGCGTCTCCAGACGCGCCCACAATGTACAATATCTAGTACAATTTTATCATTAATTTTATCAATAGTACAATCTCTTGTATATTATAAAAAACATACATCCAATCTGTTGACTTTAAAATCTGAATCTGGTATCTTATGGTCGTCATGAGAAATGTTATATATTACTAACTGCGCGGGCAGTGAACGAATAATCATTGAAACAGAACAAAGAAAGGATGTGCAACAAATTGGCAAAAGTTAATTTCGAGCAGTGGAACGGATTCAAAGGCGATCGTTGGAAAGAGAAGATCGACGTTCGTAACTTCATCAGCATGAACTACACACCATACGACGGAGATGCTTCCTTCCTGGAAGGACCTACAGAGGCTACAGATAAACTCTGGGGTAAACTTCAGCAGCTTCAGAAAGAGGAACGTGCAAAAGGCGGCGTTCTCGATATGGAGACAGAGGTAGTTACAGGTATCACAGCATATGGACCTGGATACATTGACGAAGATATGAAAGATCTCGAGCAGGTTGTAGGTCTTCAGACAGACAAACCTCTGAAACGTGCTTTCATGCCATACGGCGGAATCAAGATGGCAGAGCAGGCATGCGAGACTTACGGATACCACGTAAGCGACAAGATCAAAGACATCTTCAATAACTACGAGTTCAAGACACACAACCAGGGTGTATTCGACATCTACACACCAGAGATGAAGAGAGCACGTCACAATAAGATCCTTACAGGACTTCCGGATACTTACGGACGTGGACGTATCGTAGGTGATTACAGACGAGTAGCTCTTTACGGAATCGACTTCCTGATCGCAGGTAAAGAGAAAGACTTCGCAGCATGCGATCGTCAGGGTATGAGACGTTATGATTTCCAGCTTCGTGAGGAGATCGCAGACCAGATCCGCGCTCTGAAGAAGATGAAAGAAATGGCTCAGATCTATGGCTTTGATATTTCCCAGCCGGCCAAGAACGCAAAAGAAGCATTCCAGTGGCTGTACTTTGGATATCTTGCAGCGATCAAAACTCAGAACGGAGCTGCAATGAGTGTTGGACGTATCTCCACATTCCTTGATATCTATATTGAGAGAGACCTTGAGAACGGAACTCTTACAGAGAAAGAGGCACAGGAGCTTGTTGACCATATCGTAATGAAATTCCGTATGGTTAAATTCGCTCGTATCCCGTCTTACAACCAGCTCTTCTCCGGTGACCCGGTATGGGCAACTCTGGAAGTAGCAGGTATGGGACAGGACGGACGTTCCATGGTAACAAAGAACGACTATCGTTTCCTTCATACACTTGAGGATATGGGACCGGCTCCGGAGCCAAACCTTACTGTTCTCTATTCTTCAAGACTGCCTGAGAACTTCAAGAAATATGCAGCAGACATCTCTGTTACAACAAGTTCCATCCAGTACGAGAACGATGATGTTATGCGTCCGGTATGGGGCGATGACTACAGCATCTGCTGCTGTGTATCTGCTACAGAGACAGGTAAAGAGATGCAGTTCTTCGGCGCTCGTGCAAACCTTGCAAAATGCCTTCTTTATGCGATCAACGGTGGTGTTGACGAGAAGACAAAACAGCAGGTAGGACCACAGTACCAGCCGATCACTTCCGAGTACCTTGACTATGATGAAGTAATCCAGAAATACGACCAGATGATGGACTGGCTTGCACATCTGTATGTTGGAACACTGAACATGATCCACTACATGCATGATAAATACTACTATGAGGCAGCTGAGATGGCACTCATTGATACAAAGGTTGACCGTTCTTTTGCAACTGGTATCGCCGGATTCTCACATGTAGTAGATTCCCTTTCCGCTATCAAATATGCAAAAGTAAAAGCAATCCGTGACGAGGACGGAATCACAACAGACTTCCAGGTTGAGGGTGACTTCCCACGCTATGGTAACGATGATGACAGAGCAGATGAGATCGCAACAACACTGCTTTCCACATTCCTTGAGAAACTGAAACACATCCATACCTATCGTGATTCCAAGCCAACCACATCCATCCTTACCATCACATCCAACGTTGTATATGGTAAAGCTACAGGATCTCTTCCGGACGGAAGAAAAGCCGGTGAGCCTCTGGCACCGGGAGCTAACCCGTCTTACGGCGCAGAGCAGAACGGACTTCTTGCTTCCCTGAACTCTGTTGCAAAACTTGACTATGAGGATGCCCTTGACGGAATCTCCAATACTCAGACCATCAACCCGGATGCCCTTGGACATTCTGAGGAAGAGCGTACAGAGAACCTTGTAAACGTACTTGACGGATACTTTGACCGTGGTGCACATCACCTCAATGTAAACGTATTCGGTAAAGAAAAACTCATCGATGCTATGGAGCATCCGGAAAAAGAGGAGTATGCAAACTTCACGATCCGTGTTTCCGGATATGCTGTTAAGTTCATCGACCTTACAAGAGAGCAGCAGCTTGACGTTATCGCAAGAACCTGCCACGAAAGGATGTAATAAAAAATATGGACGACCAGAAAAAAATCACTGGCTACGTCCACTCACTGGAGAGCTTCGGCTCTGTTGACGGACCAGGAGTCCGGTATGTGATCTTTTTGAGCGGCTGTGCCATGCGCTGCCAGTTCTGCCACAATCCGGACACCTGGCAAATGAAAACAGGAACGGAGTACACAGCAGATGAGCTGCTTGAAAAAGCATGTCGATACCGCTCTTACTGGGGAAGTAAGGGCGGTATTACTGTGAGTGGAGGCGAGCCACTGTTACAGATCGATTTCCTCACTGAGCTTTTTAAGAAAGCCAAGAAACTTGGAATCCACACAACACTTGATACCAGCGGCAATCCTTACACAGAAGAGGGCCCATGGCATGAAAAATGGGAAGAGCTGATGAAATATACAGATCTTGTCATGCTGGATATCAAACATATTGATGAGGAACAGCACAAGATCCTCACAGGATGTACCAACAAAAATATCCTTGCCATGGCGAAGAAACTTTCCGATATGGGCATAGCCATGTGGATTCGCCATGTACTGGTACCGGAGCGCAATGATCGTGACGATTACCTTCATCGCCTGGCTGATTTTATCGGTACGCTGAAAACTGTAGAGAGAGTGGAAGTTCTTCCGTATCATACGCTCGGAATTTTCAAATGGGAAAACCTTCATCTTGACTATCCGTTGAAAGGTATTAATCCTCCAACAAAAGAACGGATTGAAAATGCGGAGAAAATCTTGGGAGCAGGTACACATTAACGCACATATCTGAGGCAGGCTTCGGGTCAAGCGGATATTCGCAATCCACTTCGCTACTTGCTCATAACCATATCACATGTCTAAAAATCGACATGGATATGGTTTTTTTATATTTCTCACTATACTTTAAAAAAAATTAATGATATCATAGATATAATAGGTAATAAAAATGAAATGGAATACTATGGACAGGTAAAGCAAAGGAAGAAGAATGGGGACAAAAGATATCATGACAATGCAGGAAGTACAGGAGATGAAGCAGCAGCTGGAGCAGGTTTTTTCTATTGTACGTCTGCTGGATGGAGAAATACTGGAAACAGGAGAGGGAATAGAGCCCCCATGTCAGTGCTATTCCATATGGGGTAAGGACGAAAGATGTACTAACTGTATTTCCAGAAAAGCACTGAAAGAAAAACGCCAGAAAACAAAAATAGAAATAGTAGACTCTAAAGTTTATCAGGTAATTTCCAAATATCTGAATATTGATGGCAAACCATATATCATGGAAATGATCAATAATCTGGAAGATGACGATATCATTGATTCAGAAGACAGAGAGAATCTTCTTGCAGAACTCAGTGGATATGCGGATGAATTGTATAAAGACGCTCTTACAGGTGTTTTTAATCGAAGATATTATGAGGATAAGGTCAGAAATCTGGAGAGTTCTGCCGGCGTGGCTATGGTGGATCTGGATGATTTTAAACTTTATAACGATACCTATGGACATGATGCAGGTGATAAAGCATTAAAGGTAGTTGTGGAGGTTATCCGTCGACATGTACGTAAGACAGACAAGGTTGTTCGTTTCGGAGGAGATGAATTTCTGCTTCTGATCCCGGATATCAATGTAGATAATTTTACAAAGAAGATGAAGGAGATTCAGGAGGAAGTTCATGCAGCCAGAGTTCCTGGATATTCTCAGCTGAAGTTGTCAGTAAGTATTGGCGGAGTACTTTCTACCGGAGAAAAACTGGGAGAAGCAGTACTTCGTGCGGATAAGTTTATGTATCGTGCGAAACAGCGCAAAAATATGGTCGTGATCAGTGAAAATGAGATTGCAGGAAGAAACAGCGCACAGGAGATCCTTCTGCAGGATAAAACAAGGCTGACGATCCTGATCGTAGATGATTCCGAGATGAACCGCTGCATTTTGTCGGAAATGCTTGGAGCAGATTATGATATTCTGGAAGCGACCAATGGCGAGGAAGCCATCAAGCTTCTGAGACAGTATGAAACCGGAATCTCGCTTGTACTTCTTGACCTGGTAATGCCCGTAATGGATGGATTCGGTGTACTGAGTTATATGAACGAAAGAAACTGGATCGAGGATATTCCGGTTATCATGATTTCCGGGGAGGACTCTGTTTCTTATGTAAGACGGGCCTTTGATCTGGGAGTTGCAGATTATATCAAGAAACCGTTTGATGCGCAGGTTGTATACAAGCGTGTTTATAATACCATTACTCTGTATGCGAAACAGAGAAGACTTCTGGTTCTTGTCACAGATCAGATTTACGAGAAAGAAAAGAATAATCGTATGATGATCAGCATCTTAAGCCAGATCGTAGAATTCAGAAATGGTGAGAGTGGAGCTCATGTTTTGCATATCAACATTATCACGGAACTGATCTTGGAGAGACTGATACAGAAAACGGACAAGTATGATCTGTCCAGTTCTGTAAGAAGAATGATCGTTACAGCATCTGCTCTTCATGATATCGGAAAGATTGGTATTGATGACAAGATCCTGAATAAACCAGGCAAACTGACAAAAGAGGAATTCGAGGTTATCAAGACACACAGTGCCATCGGTGCCTCCATGCTGGAGAACCTGGAATATTATAAAAACGAACCGCTGGTTCGGATTGCCCATGACATCTGCAGATGGCATCACGAACGCTACGATGGAAAAGGCTACCCGGATGGCCTGAAGGGAGAAGAAATCCCGATTTCCGCACAGGTAGTTGCACTGGCTGATGTATATGATGCGCTGATCAGTGATCGTGTATATAAGAAAGCTTATTCCCATGAGAAAGCGGTTGAGATGATCCTGAATGGAGAATGTGGAACTTTTAATCCGCTCCTCCTGGAATGTCTGAAAGATATTCAGGGCCGTCTGAAAGAAGAAATGACTACAATGTCAGAAGAACGTGCAGAAACTGAAGACAGCGGAAGCGCCACTTCAGAATTTGAAGGCTACGAAAAGACAAAAGAAGAGCTTTTTAAATCTATGTCAGAAGATATTCGAAAAGAATATATAGATACTATCCCAACAATCGGGGGGGGGG